>JALXBY010000255.1 GCA_026991215.1 Anaerolineales bacterium | reverse complement strand
GCGTATTACGACCTGGGCCGGTACGAGCGGGCCATTCAAGACTACAATCGCGCCCTGGAACTCCGCCCCGACTACCCCGAGGCGTACAACAATCGCGGGGCTGCGTATGCCCATCTGGGCCAGTACGAGCGGGCCATTCAAGACTACAATCGCGCCCTGGAACTCCGCCCCGACTACCCCGAGGCGTACTACAACCGCGGAGTTGCGTATACCCACCTGGGCCAGTACGAGCGGGCCATTCAAGACTACAATCGCGCCCTGGAACTCCAGCCCGACTACCCCGAGGCGTACTACAACCGCGGAGTTGCGTATGCCGACCTGGGTCAGTACGAACAGGCTATTCAAGACTACAATCGCGCCCTGGAACTCCGGCCCGACTACCCCGATGCGTACAACAACCGTGGGGTTGCGTATGCCGCTTTGGGCCAGTACGAGCGGGCCATTCAGGACTTTAGCCGAACCCTGGAACTTCAGCCCGACGACCCCAAGGCATATATTGGTCGCGGGCTGGTATATACCGCTTTGGGCCAGTATGAGCGGGCCATTCAGGACTTGAGTCGCGCCCTGGAACTCCAGCCTGACCTCCCCGAGGCGTACATTATCCGCGGGCTGGTGTATGCCGCTTTAGGCCAGTATGAGCGGGCCATCCAGGATTTTGAGCAGGCTCTGAAATGGTGCCGCGAGGAGGCGATGTGCGAAATGGCAAAGCAAAATCTGGAAAAAGCGCGAAAGGCGATGGGGGAGGGGAAGGGGGAATGAGCGAACGAGCGAATTTGCGGATTTGCGGGCTAAAGCACCCCTTTGCTGGAAGGCACGGAAGCGGCCCGCCGAGGGTCCAGGCGGGTGGCGTGGTGCAGGGCGCGGGCCAGGGCCTTGAACAGGGCTTCGGCCTGGTGATGGTCGTCGCGGCCGTAGAACACGTGCGCGTGCAGGTTCATACGGCCGGTGGTGGCCAGGGACCGGAAGAAGTGCTCGACCAGGCTGGTGGGCATCTGCCCAACCTGCGGCCCGTGCCACCGGGCTTCGAACACGGCATATGGCCGACCCGAAAGGTCGACCACCACCAGGGCCAGGGCTTCGTCCATGGGTACGAACGCGTGGGCCATGCGCACGATGCCCTGCCTTGACCCCAAGGCCTGGTCCAGGGCCTGGCCCAGGGTCAGGGCCACGTCTTCCACGGTGTGGTGGACGTCGATGTGCAGGTCCCCCTGGGCGCGGACCTCCAGGTCGAACAGGCCGTGGACGGCCAGTTGGGTCAGCATGTGGTCCAGAAAGCCAACGCCCGTTTGCACCTGGTGGCGGCCCTGGCCGTCCAGGTTCCAGCGCACTTCTACGTGGCTCTCCCGCGTGGCGCGGGTCACATGGGCTACGCGTGGGGCTCCCATTGCTGCAGCGCCTCCAACAGACGGTCGGTATCCTGCGGCCGGCCCACACTGATGCGCACGCAGTTCTCCAGGCCGGGGGAAGCGAAATACCGAACCAGGATGCCGTGCTGCCGGGCCAGGTCTTCCTTCAAGGCCCGGGCCGAACCCTGCTTGAGCCGAGCCAGGACGAAGTTGGTCTGCGAGGGGTAGGGTTCCAGGTAGGGAATCTCCTGCAGCGCCCGGTAGAGCCGCTGCCGTTCGGTGCGCAGGCGTTCCACCACCGGGATGAGGTCTTCCCGGTGTTGCAGGGTGACCCGCGCGGCCTCCTGCGCGGCCACCGAGACGTTGTAGGGCTGCTTGACCTTCCAGATAGCCTGGGCCAGCCACTGGGGGAAAGCGCCATACCCGACCCGCAACCCCGCGAGGCCGGCGATTTTGCTGAAGGTGCGCAGGACCACCAGGTTTTCCCGTTTCGGCACCAGGGGCAGCAGGCTGGCCGCGTCCCCTAAGGGGCCGCCTTCGTCCACGAATTCGATGTAGGCTTCGTCCATCACCACCAGCAGGGGCAGGTCCAGCAGGGCTTCCCGGACCTCGCGCGGGGGCAGGGAGCCATCGGGGTTGTTGGGCGCGGCAAGAAAGAGCACCTTGGGCCGGTGAATGCGCACGGCCTCCCGCAGCGCATCGAGGCGGAGGGAGAAATCCGGGTTGCGGGGGACGTCGATGATCCGGGCCGCGTACACGCGGGCCAGGAACGCATACATCCCGAAGGTGGGCGTGGGGATGAGCACGGCATCGCCGGGGTCAATCAGCACCCGCAGGATGAGTTCCAGGAGTTCGTCGGCCCCGGCGCCCACGAGGAAATGCTCCACGGGCAGATGGAAAGTCCGGGCCAGAGCGTCCCGCAAAGCCCGGCTTTCCGGGTCTGGGTAACGGTGCACGTGCTGCAACCGGGCCAGGGCCTCCCGGACTTGGGGCAGGGGGCCGTAGGGGTTTTCGTTGGCGTCGAGTTTGACCAGGCTTTCCGGCGTGCGGCCCAGGCGTCGGGCCAGGACGTCGTACGGTTCCACCGGCTCGTAGGCCGGCATGGAAGCCAGGTGGGGACGAAGTAAAGCCTGCATGGACGTCATCCTCCAAGCCGGGTCGAAGCGTCGAGGGAAAGGCCCAGGTCCTCCAGCAGGCGGCGGGCCCGGGGCGGTTCTTCTTCGAAGATATAACGCACCGGGGTGACGATGACCCCGCTTCCGCCAATGGAACGCAGTTCCCGGATGGCCTGGGGCAGGTCCTGCTGGCGCACCACAATGGAAATGGAAAACCAGCCGTCCCCCTGCTGGGACGAGAAGACCGGGGCCACCGTTGGCCCCTGCAGGCCCCGAATATGGGGATGGGCCAGCACGCGGCGGGCCACGGCTTCCGCGCTTTCCCCCCGCACATTGGCGATGACCAGGTAGTGCTCCTCGGCCCGCAGCCGGGCTTCGATATATTCCAAAAGATGCAGGGCTACCCGGAGCACCCGGGGCCGGGTCTTCAGGTTCCTGCGGTTGCCGATGAGCACGGCCTGAGAGCGAAGAATGACGCCATCCTGCAGGGGACGCAGGCGGTTGTCCCGCAGGGTCTGGCCGGTGGTCACCAGGTCGGCGATGGCGTCCGCGTAGCCGATGACCGGGGCAATCTCCAGCGCGCCCTCCACGGTCACCAGGGTGTGGGGCACCTGGTGCCGGGCCAGGAAACGGGAGGTCAACTTGGGGAACTTGGTGGCCACCCGCAGGGCTCGGTCCAGGGTTTCCTGCACGTAGCGCTGCAAATCGGCCATGGTGGTGACGTCCCAGGCTTCGGGCACCGCGATGGTGAGCGCGCAATGGCCAAAACCCAGGGCGTCGTGGAGAATGAGCACGTCGTCGGCATCCCCCCGGTGTTCCTCGACCACATCCCGACCAGTGATGCCCAGGTCCACACTCCCTTCCCGGACGCTGACCACGATGTCCCGCGCCCGTTGGAAGAGCACGGTCAGGCCGGGGAGCGCGGGGATGCTGGCCTGGTAACGTCGGGGATTGGGATGGTCGATTTCCAGGCCGCAGCGGGCGAGGAAGTCCCGCGCGGGTTGGGCCAGCCGGCCTTTGGAAGGGAGGGAAAGGCGGACCTCTTCGGGGTCACGGGCGGGGGTAGGGATTCGCATCGGCAGGCTCCATATTCAAACGAGCGTGTTTGAAAACCCGAAGGGTTTTCAAATAACCGTTACGTTACAACAAACAGCGGCCATCAAGCACAAGCGCAAGATTCGGCTTCCAAACGTATTTCTGCATATTCTTGCTTTGAGAAGGTGCTTCGCGCCTTCTCAAACACCCTCAGGAACGACAAAACCGCCGACAGCCCTCGGAGGCGGCCCTGGCTGGGATTCCTCCCGATGGGCTCGGCGGGCAACGGGGCAAAACGGGGCCGAAAGCCTTGTATGCAGGCGCCCCAGGCGGTGTGTGCTATAGCCGCACGAAAAGGGATAGACCTACCGCAGCCCGGCTTACGAAGAACGTTCGACGCGAATGACCTCGCGACCCTTGTAATAGCCGCAATGAGGGCACACCTGATGAGGGGGGCGCATCTCCCCGCAGTTGGGACAGGACACCAACTTGGGCGCCCGCAGTTTCTGATGGGCCCGTCGATGGCCCCGATAGGACCGGGGAATTTTCTTCTTCGGAACAGGGGGCATGCTACGACCTCCATCGAAAGTTCGGCCATGCACCGGGGGCATTGTACGAAGCGACCGAGGGGAAGTCAACCGGCGTGAACCTCGCGGGCTGGTGAGTGTGCGGGTCCCCTGGATTTGTTGCAGAACATTCCTCAGGTCAACATCCGGTCTTGCGGTATACTCCCTCGTGGGAGTCCCGCTTTGGAAACTTGGCACCAGGGACTCCCTTTCTGTTTCAAGAGAGCAAACATCCGTGGGAACCCTTCCCCGTAGAACACCACCGCGAGCACAAACGCGCTCCTGATCACTTGCCGGGCCGTCTTATCCCAAATCCGCGCCGTGCACCCTTTTTAGGAGGAGCTGTCATGCGTTCGTGGTTGTGGATAGGGTTGGTCGTGATGTTGAGCGCTTGTGTCCCCGGCTTCTTGCAACGGCAGCAGCAGGATACCGGCGGCACGGCCAAGACGTGGACCGTTCAGGTCGTTCAGGTGCGGGTGGACCCGGTCCGCGGCCAGGCCGAGGTGGTGGTC
>JALXBY010000254.1 GCA_026991215.1 Anaerolineales bacterium | reverse complement strand
GGGTCTGGGCCGCCGCGGGCCGGTCCGCCACCGCCGTGGGCGTGGCCGACGTCGCGGGGGCCGGTCGGGGCCGTGCTTCCCCCCTGGCAAGGCGGGCCAGCAGTGGCTCCAGGGCCAGGAGCACTAAGGACCCTGTCAGCATCACCCCGGCCCACCATCCGCCGCCGGGCAGGTTCTGCAGCCAGGAGGCCAGAGCCCAGCCCACCAGGCCGCCGTCGTATCCGGCCAGGGCCCGGCCGATGTCGGCCTGGTGCCGCAGGCTGAGCAGGGCCAGGAACGCGAAATAAGCCAGTTCCAGCAGCAGCCAGCGGCCCCAGCGCCAGCGGATGGGGCGCCCGGCCGCGTACTGGAGCAGGCTCAACCCCCCGTGGGCCAGCAGGAAGGGCACGGCCCACGCGCCCCAGCCCAGGGCCGTACGCCAGAAGCGAATCCACGCGGCCAGCCAGACGCCCTGGGACGTGCCAGGGGGGAGCAGCCCCCACAGGGTGAGCAGGGCCAGGGCCAAAAGCAGCACGCCCAGGCCATCCGCCACCCAGGAAGGCAGCCCTTCGCGGCCCTGCCAGGGCCAGCGGCGGGCCGGGGCAGGTTGTTCCTGTTCCTGCTCCGGCTCCGAAGGGCCGATGGGTTCGGGCAGGGGCTGTTGACGGGCCACGGCAGGCTTACTCCCACTCGATGGTGCCTGGGGGTTTGGTGGTCACGTCGTAAAGCACCCGGTTGACGCCGGGCACCTCGTTGACGATGCGGGAAGCCACCCGGGCCAGCAGGTCCTCCGGCAGGCGGGCCCAGTCCGCGGTCATGAAGTCCTCGGTTTCCACCGCGCGCAGCACGACCACCTCGTGGTAAGTGCGCTGGTCGCCCATCACGCCCACGCTGCGCACGGGCAGCAACACCGCGAAGGCCTGGGCCACGGGGTTGGGGCCTTCCGGCCGCGGGGGACCCAGCAGGCCAGCCTTTTCCAGTTCCTCCCGGAAGATGGCATCCGCGGCCCGGAGCCGGGCCAGCCGTTCGGGTGTGACCTCACCCACGCACCGGACGGCCAGCCCGGGGCCTGGGAAGGGCTGCTTCCACACCCAGCGAGCCGGCAGGCCCAGGGCCAGACCCAACCGGCGCACCTCGTCCTTGAAGAAGTAGCGCAACGGCTCCACCAGTTCGAAGCCCATCCGTTCCGGCAGGCCGCCCACGTTGTGGTGGGTCTTGATGCGGGCCGCGTGGCGGCGTTCCGGCGCGCGGGATTCGATGACGTCGGGGTAAATCGTGCCCTGGACCAAAAAGCGGGGGGAACCCAGGTCCCGGGCCGCTTCCTCGAACACCCGGATGAAGGTCTCGCCCACGATGCGCCGTTTCTGTTCCGGGTCGGTGACGCCCCGCAGGGCCTGGAGGAAGCGCCGGGACGCATCCACCACCCGCAAGGGGATGCCCAGGCCCCGCAGGGTCCGGGTGACCTCCTCCCGTTCCCCCTGGCGGAGCAGGCCGGTATCCACGAAGACCGCGGTCAGCCGGTCGCCGATGGCCCGATGGACCAGGGCTGCGGCCACCGCGGAATCCACGCCGCCGCTCACCGCGGCCAGGGCGCGGCCGGGGCCGATTTGACGGCGTATGGCCTCCACCAGTTGGGGAATCCGGCCTTCGGGCCGCCAGTCGTCCGTGGCCTCGGCCACGCGGACGGCAAAGCGGTGGAGCATCTCCGGGCCAATGGGTGTGTGCTGCACCTCAGGGTGGAACTGCACGCCGTAATAGCCCCGCGCGGGATCGCCAATGGCCGCGTAGGGGCTGTTTTCCGTGTGGCCCAGGGCCTGGAACCCAGGGGGCAGGGCTTCCACCCGGTCCCCGTGGGACATCCACACCCGATGCCGGCCCACGGGCAGCAAGGGGTTGGCTTCGGGGACGTGCAGCCAGGCCAGGCCGTACTCCCGCCGTGGGGCCCTGGCCACCCGGCCGCCCAGCTGGTGGGCCAGGGCCTGCAGGCCGTAGCATATCCCCAGCACAGGCCGGCCGCTTTCCAGGACGTATTCGGGGATATAGGGCGCGTTGGGTTCGTAGACCGAAGCCGGCCCGCCGGAGAGCACGAAGCCCTGGGGAGCCATGGCAAGCACAGTCTCGGGTTGGGCGTCCCAGGGGAAGAGTTCGGCGTACACGCCCTTTTCCCGCAGCCGGCGGGCAATCAACTGGGCGTACTGGCTGCCAAAGTCCAGAACCGCCAGGCCAAGCATGGCGCTTCCTCCAAACGGCCCAAAGGCGCAGCCCTCGCGCGGGGTTAGTGTATCACGGGCATGCCATCGGTCCCCCGAAAAAACACGCGGGGAAGGGGCATCCCGCTTCCCCGCGTGCTTGGGTGCAGCCTTGCGCGTAAGGGGCTATTTCTTGCGCAGGCCCGGTTCCGTCAGGTGCCGCGGGTCCAGCACCTTTTCCGCTTCCTCCTCCGAGAGCAGGCCCATTTCCACCACCACTTCCTTGACCGTCTTTCCCTCGGCCAGGGCCTTCTTGACCACTTCCGCGGCCTTGTCATAGCCGATGATGGGGTTGAGCGCGGTGCCCAGAATGGGGTTGCGGCCCACCAGCCGCGCGATGTGCTCCTCGTTGACCACGAAGCCGGTGAGGGCTTTGTCGGCCAGCACGCGGGCCGCGTTGCCCAAAATCTTGAGGGAAAGCAGGATGTTGTAGGCCATCACGGGCAGCATCACGTTGAGTTGGAAGTCGCCCAGCGCGCCGCCCCAGGTGATGGTGACGTCGTTGCCGAAGACCTGGGCCGCGACCATGCGCACGGCTTCCGGGATGACGGGGTTGATTTTCCCCGGCATGATGGAGGACCCCGGTTGCAGCGCGGGCAGGCGGATTTCCTGCAGGCCCGCAATCGGACCGGAGTTCATCCAGCGCAGGTCGTTGGCAATCTTCATGAGGGAGGCGGCCACCACCTTGAGCGCGCCGCTCAGTTCCACGATGGCATCCTGCGCGGACTGGGCCTCGAAGTGGTTCTCGGCCTCCCGGAAGGGATGGCCCGTCAGTCGGCTGAGTTCCTCGGCCACCCGTTTGCCGAATTCGGGATGGGTGTTCACCCCCGTACCCACCGCGGTGCCGCCGATGGCCAGTTCCGCCACCCGCTTGAGCGCGTCCTCCACCCGCTGGATGCCCAGTTCCACCTGGCGGGCCCAGCCGGAGATTTCCTGGCCCAGGCGGACGGGCATGGCGTCCATCAGGTGGGTG
The DNA here is from genome assembly GCA_026991215.1 of Anaerolineales bacterium. Taxonomy (GTDB): domain Bacteria; phylum Chloroflexota; class Anaerolineae; order Anaerolineales; family DRMV01; genus S139-71. The sequence continues at coordinate 1,389 of JALXBY010000254.1, read as the reverse complement.
CGGCCCGTCTTGACCACGTGGTCCCAGGCCCTGGCCTGTTCCACCAGCACCTGGTGCAGGTGCCGCAGCGCGGGGAGCAGGTGCTCCGCGGCTTCGCTATAGGCCGCGACGTGCATGGCCGTGGGAATCACGTCGTTGGAGGACTGGCCCAGGTTCACGTGGTCGTTGGGGTGCACGGGCTGCTTGGTGCGCCGTTCGCCGGTGAGGATTTCGTTGGCGCGAGTCGCGATGACCTCGTTGGCGTTCATGTTCGTGGACGTGCCCGAACCGGTCTGGAAGATGTCCAGGGGGAAGTGGTCGTCCCACTGGCCCGCCGCGACCTCCTGCGCGGCCTGCATGATGGCCTTGGCCCGTTCTTCATCGAGCAGGCCCAGTTCCATGTTGACCTTGGCCGCCGCATACTTGGTGAGGCCCAAAGCCCGCAGGAAGGGCCGGGGGAAGCGCAGGCCGCTGATGGGGAAGTTCTCGATGGCCCGCTGGGTCTGGGCGCCCCAGAGCGCGTCGGCCGGCACCCGGACCTCGCCCAGGGAGTCCTTCTCGATGCGGTATTCGGCCATGATGCACCTCCTGGCAGGGGGATGGGCGGCTAATCCACGAAGCGGTATTTAATCAAGGTCCACACCGCGATGATGCCGTCCCTGGCGCGGATTTTCTTGCCCTCCTCATAGGTGCGGGGGTTGAACGCGATGGGAACTTCGAAGATGCGGTACCCCCGCTTGAGCACCTTGGCCGTGAATTCGGGTTCGAACTCGAAGCCCCGCGCGTGCAGGGGCATGCCCTCCACCACTTCCCGCTTGAAGACCTTGTACCCGGTTTCCATGTCCGAAAGGATGGTGTTGTAGAGCAGGTTGGTGATGAAAGTGAGGATTTTGTTGGCCACCATGTTCCAGAAGAGGATGGGGCGGCGGGGCGCGCCCAGGAAGCGGGAGCCATAGACCACGTCTGCCAGGCCCTTGAGGATGGGTTCCAGCAGGATGGGATAATGTTCGGGGTCGTATTCCAGGTCGGCATCCTGGATGATGATGACATCGCCGGTGACGTGCTGTAGCGCGGTACGGATGGCCGCGCCTTTGCCCTGGTTCTTTTCGTGGTAGAAGAAGCGGGCATGGGGGTACTGCCCCGATTCCTCCAACCGGCGGAGGATGTCCGTGGTCCCGTCGGTCGAACCGTCGTCCACCACGATGATTTCGTCCGGGATGCCGGTGGCGACCACGCGGCGTAACATTTCTTCTACCGTGGCGCGCTCGTTGTACACGGGCATGATGACACTCACTCGCATTTTATGCCGCCTCGTCAGGGGGATACCAGAGGAGGGTTGTCACCTTTGGTCCTGGCTCCATTCCAGGATGAGTTTGCCCAGCCGGATGTAAGCCACGGGCGGGAGGGGGT
>JALXBY010000253.1 GCA_026991215.1 Anaerolineales bacterium | reverse complement strand
GTCCATTGGCTTGCTTTGGGTATGCTGCAAAAGCAGCATACCCAAAGCAAGCCAATGGACTATCCGACGCATGGCGTTCCCTCAACGTGTCGGTATCCAGGTTGGGCGTGACGGTTACCCCCGTTCCGAGGCGGTTTCGGTCGTCCGTTGGGCCGCGGGCATGGCCTGGGTCCAGGGCCAGTAGGCCGGGTCCTCGGTGTAGTGCATCCGGCCATCCTCGCCGGGTCGGTAGCCGAAGGGACCCTGGGGCACCTGCAGGGAGATTTGCAGCGCGCCCTCGTCCATGGCCTCCCAGATTTCCTGGAAGGGGGCCTTGCCGGGCACCCACTTTTCCACGATGACCACACCGTGGCAGGGCACGATGGTGAAGGCCAGGGTCCGGGGGTCGTCGGGGTTGCGCAGGCTTTGGGCCTGGCCAAAGGTCTGGATGATAGCCCTGGCCTGCGCGTCGGAGGCGCAAGTGACGGTGTACTTATGGTACGAAGGCGGCAGGGGGATGAATTCCACCCGGTTGGGGTCGTATGCAGCCACCCCCCGGTGGCCGTGGAGTTTGGAACGGGCCACGGGCACCTGCTTCCCCTGCCAGGGGATGCGGGGCAGGCCCGCGTCCATTTGGAAGAGTTCCACGGCCTCGGAAGAAGGCGGGTCGTTGGGCAGGCCTTCCACCGGCCGGTAGTAGGCCCCCATGCCGTCGGGCCGCACGCCCACGATGACGGCCAGGTCCTTTTCCTCGATCTGCCCTTTGTGCACCGGGCGGGCGCTGCCGGTCACCGTGGCCACCAGCGCGTCGAACTGGGGTTCCCAAGTAGCAAAGCACCCTTCGCTGTACTGCTCGGCAATCATCGCGGAAAGAATGATGGTACCCGGCACCCGGACCAGGTCGGCCACCCGGACCATGGGGGAGAAGAAGTCCCGCTTTTGGAACTCGCGGCTGGCCCGAATCATGGCCCGGGGCGCTTCGGCCTGCTCCCATAGGGCGCGGGGCAGGGGTTCGTCCACCATCTGGTGGTGGCTGACCGTATGGGTGTTGGCCAGCGTCGCCATGCGGTTGACGATTTCGGTGTAAAAGTCCGCCTCGTTCCGGTAGGGGATGCGGGGGTACGCGCCCACCAGGTCGAAGATGTAGGCCTCCTGGGGCTGGTCTTCCCCCACCACCAGCAGCACCCGGATGGACTTGACCTGGGACTGCACCACCCGCTCCAGCATGGCGATGGGCCCAGCCCGCCGGCCATACTCCCACAGGGCCTCGGCCGCGGTGGGGGCCAGGCCCTCCAGGTTCAGCTGCCGTATGCCGTCGGGTCCGGCTTCCCAGGCCCGGGCCAGCCGTTCCAGGTCTTCCTGAAAGCGGGCTGGCGGCACCGTGACCACGGCCCACAGGTCGATCAACCGGCGGATGCCGTACAACCGGCGCAGGTTGAAGAGCAGGGCTTCCTTCCAGTACACATCCCGGCCATAGGGCGCGGAGGTAATCAGGATGTAGGTGCTTTCGGGCCGGGGACGTTCCACGATGCGGTGCCCGAGTTTCTCGAAATAGGTCTGCAGGTTCGCCAGCACCGCGTCGGTCAGGGGTGCGGAAAAGCGGGGTGCGAAGGCCACTTCACGGGGACGTACCCACTCGTGCAAGGGGAACAGGTCCTTCATGGGGCATCCTCCACCCTGGGGTTGGGCCAGCCCGAAAGGTGCAGCCAGCGGACCACCCGGTCGGCCATCGTGGGTGCGAAGACCTGCAGCCACCACAGCAGCCGGGCGTGCCAGGGCACGATGACCTCGGCCCGGTTCCGCAAGACGGCCCTGACGATGGCCCGGGCCACGGTCTCCGGCGGCATTTTGGCCGAAATCCAGGGCACCCGCAAGTGGGCCACCATGTCCGTATCCACCCGGCCGGGGAAGACGATGGAAACCCCGATGCCCGTGCCGTGCAGTTCCTGGCGGAGCACGTCGCCCCAGGCGCTGAGCGCGGCCTTGGCCGCGACGTAGGGGCCATCGGGCGGGATGCCTTTCTTGGCATCCATGCTGGTGACCAGCACGATGTGCCCCCGGCCCCGCGAGCGCATGTGGGGAAGCAAGGCCAGCACCAGGCCCGCCGCGGCGTAGAAGTTGACCGCAAAGGCCTGGTCGAAGTGCGCGAGGGTGGTCTCCGCCACCGGCACCTGGACGTACACCCCCGCGTTGGCCACCAGCACATCGACCCGGTTCCAGACCTGTAGCGCGCGCTGGGCCAGGTCCTGGACCGCGTCCCGCTGGGCCAGGTCCGCGGTCAGGGTGTGCACGGGGCTTTGGGTGCGTTCCCGGAGTTCCCGGGCCACGGCCTCCAGGCGTTCCGCGTTGCGCGCGGTCAAAAGGAGCCGCACGCCCCGCCGAGCAAAGGCCCGGGCCGTGGCCGCGCCAATCCCCCGGGAAGCGCCGGTAATCAATACCACGTCGTCGGAGGTCAGCCGCATCGTTGTGCTCCCTGGTTCCTGCATTATACTGGCGGGCGGCAATCGGCAGTCGGCAGTCAGCAGTCGGCGGTCTGCAGTCGGCGCTCAGTCGTCGGCTGGCACCGCGTAAACAGTTACCTCGTCCATGGCCCATACGGGTGGCTGGGCGGCCAGCCAGCGGGGTTTGGGGCACAGGGCGTCCTCACGGGCGGTCCACAGCACCCAGCGCACCCGGCGGCGGCGCATCTCCGCCTGCGCCCAATCCCCATCCGGGCTGCACAGTACCCGCAGTACCCAGGCTTTCTCTTCCTGAGCCGGGACGCTTTCGAATTTGTGGCCATAGAAAACCCGCTGGTGGGTATAGGCGGGCACGAACAGGCCCATATCCGGCCCGGTGAGCACCCGCCCGTCCGCGGGCTGGGCGTTGAGCCAGGCCAGGGCCGCGACGTCGGCCCGGCTCAGAGTGTTGCTCACGAAGGCTTCGGACCTGAGGACCGGCCCCAAAAGGTAGAACAGCCAGGACCCCGCGACCAGGGCAACAAAAGCCAGGCTGCGTTGCTTCAGGCGGTTCTCCGGCCAGCCGGCCACGGTCAGGGCGACCAGGGGGATGAGCGCGCCCGTGAGCATACGGCGCTGCAGGTTCAGGGGCAGCAGCGCCCAGCCCCATGCGGCCAGGAACCAGGCCAGGGGTACGGCCCAGCGCCGAGGGGCACGCAAACCAGTGCGCAGGCCCCACCACCAGGGTGCGAACAGCGCGAGCATGGCCGGCCAGGGGTAAAGGGGCGTTTGGTTCTGGGCGTTCCAGCTCCGGAGGTAAGGGTCCGTTTGCACGGCCCAGTAGCCGTAGGCCATATACGGCAGCGCGCCCAGACCAAAGGCCACGGCCATCGTGAGGGGCGCGCGCCATGCGCGGCCAGGGCGCCGGGTCAGCCCTTCCCCCAAAGCCAGCAAAACCCACGTGGTGCCCACCACGACCACGGCAAAGGGCGCGAGCACGGCCAGCCCTGCGCCCAGCAGGGCCAGGGGCAGCGCGGCCCGCCACGACCGGCTGCGGAGACGTTCCGGCCACCTGGGGTGCAGGGCCAAAAGCATCAGGGCTAAGGTAAGGGGGAAATGGGGGTTGAGCAGGGAAGATAGAAACGGCGACGCTTCGGCCAGAAGCGCGATGATGCCCAAAAGGAACACCCAGGGTTCCATGCCCACAGCCAGCATCACCCAGAACCAGGCAAGACGCCTTTTGGCAGCCGTCATGGGCAGGGCCTGCAACCAGCGGCCCAGGGCGGCTACCAAAGCGCCAATGCCCGCGACACGGGCCAGATGGAAGACCGCGGGCAGGCTCAGGCCCGTCACGCGGGCCAGGTGGCCCAGGGCCAGGTAATACAGGAAGAGATAGGCCGATGGCGCCGCGTCCGCGGTATAGGGAAGCCGAAAGCGCCAGGAGCCTTCCAGCCCCTGGCGCATCTTCGCGTAGTACGAAAGCCCATCGGGCAGGTTGTAGAGCAGCCAGACGAAGGTCCGGTCGTTGCGGGCAGCCCAGGTGTGAAGCCACAGGTAGGGAAGGGTGGTCACCAGGGCCACCGCGAGGAAAAGCCACCACCCAAAGGCCCGGTCCGACGCGCGGGGTTCAGTCGCCATCTTCCAGCACCGGGATGATGCGGAATTGGGTGACGTCCACCAGGCCCTTGTCGGAAATACGCAGTTCGGGAATCACGGCCAGGGCCAGCAGGCTCAGTTGCATGTTGGGGTTCTCCATGGTGCAGCCGCAGGCCCGGAAGCCTTCCAGCACGCTGCGGGCCTTTTGCGCCACCACGTCCGCCCGCTCGGTGGACATCAGCCCCGCGACGGGCAGTTCCACCAGGCCGATGACCTGACCGTCCTTGACCACCACCTGGCCGCCGCCCACCTCGGCCAGTTTGTTCACCGCGAGGGCCATTTGCTCCTCGTCCGTGCCCACCACCACCAGGTGGTGGCTGTCGTGGGCTACGGTGGAGGCCACCGCGCACCGTTCGGTGAAGCCAAAGCCGTGGACCAGCCCCACCTGCACGATGCCCGTGCCCCGGTGCCGCTCCACCAGCGCGACCTTGGCGATGTCCCGCTCGATGTTGGGCCGGACCTCGCCGTTTTCCACGGGCACTTCCATGATGAGGTGGCGGGTGGGGGCCTGGTTTTCCACCACGCCGATGA
>JALXBY010000252.1 GCA_026991215.1 Anaerolineales bacterium | reverse complement strand
GTCCGGGCCTTCTGGCGGCAGACCGGGGACCTCACGGTCTTCCTCAAACGCATCGCCTGGGTCCGCTCCCTGGACGACCTGGTCCAGTGGCTGGCGGAGGGGTACCGGGCGCGGTATGGAGGATGAACCCAGGCTCCCGGTTTTTACAGACGGAGGTTGCGTATGGGCCGCGGCAACGTCGTGCGTCGTTTTGCCTCCCGTATCGTTTCGTGGTCAGGGATTGCCTCTGGGCAACGTACTCAGGGTGTATGGCAGCGGGGGGATGTGCTGGCCCTGGCCGTGCTGGGATTGGTGCTCGTGCGTCTGGCCATAGGCGCGGCCCAGGGCGTGGACCTCAACTTCGGCGACGACGCGAAGTACATGGAACGGGGGTTCACCCTCAACCTTCAAAACCTGCCTGTAGGCCCGGAATGGGCCGTGTGGGGTCCGTTGTATCAACTGTGGTTCCGGTTGCTGTGGAACCTTTCCCATCATCCGGTGGTCGTGTATTACACGACAATTCTGACCATTGGGGCCCTTCTTCCGCTGCTGCTTTACCTCCTGGCCCGGCGCTCTGGGGTGGCCTGGGCGCCTGCTTTCCTGGTGGCCTGGATGTATGCCCAGAGTTATGCCCTCTGGCTGGCCGAACCTCGGGTGAGTTTGTTCGCAGCGCTCGTTATGTTGCTGGGCTGGTTGGGACTGACCTATCTTCCGAGTTTTGGGCAACGGGTTTGGGCCGCGACCCTACTGGCCGTGCTGGTGGCGTACATACGACCTGAATACCTGATGGCCGTGGTTATCTTCGCGCTGGTAGGCCTTGGGTGGTTGGCTTTGCGCTTCAAAGAACGCGGCTTCCGGACCTTGCGTTTTGGTCGCGGGTTCTGGGCTTTGAGCGCAGCCACGGCGCTTGCAATGGCGCTCATGGCCTGGTGGAGCCCGCCGTTTCAACCCTGGCGTACCGTCTATGCGTTTGGCCAGCACTATGCATACAATCTCAACTTTTGCCTCAAAGCCCAAGTAGACAAAACTCTGCACTGGGAAGACCTTTTGGCCCGGGATTTCGGTCAGCCCAAAACGATTCTGGATGCCGCGCGCATCAACCCACCGGCCTTTGGCCGCCATGTGCTTTGTAATGTGAAGAATTCGGTCAAGGTCATGGGGAAAGCCCTGTTGATTCACATTCCCTTCCGAAAAGGCCAACGGTTCCCCGAAGCCCTGGCCTTGGGCGGACTGTTGATGCTTGGAGTTCTCTATGCTTTGGCCCGGCCCCAGGGTCGAACCCGCTTCCGCCGTCGCCTGACCACCGAAACGGTCGCCATGGCTTTCATCTGGATGCTGCCCGTGTTGGTCAGTACCCTGTTGATATACCCCCGGGAGCATTACCTGGCCCAAATCGTCCCTGTGCTTTGGCTGCTTTACGCGTATCTCATTGGTCCGGAGGAAGGGCGTGCTGCTGGAACGCGTTGGGGCTGGCCTCTCTGGATAGCCATCGTGCTTTTGGGCCTTCTGACCCCACCCTTTCATCATTTCTTCCGGAAGCAACCTCAACGCCCCAGGCTTGAAGCGGTCGCCGCGTTGTATATGGTTCCGGGACAGGACGAACTTCGCATAGCCGGGACCCGCGGTTCAGGGTACTTCCGCATCGGGCCGTACCTCTACCCACGGCCTTACACGGCCCTGCCCCTCAAAGATTGGGACGAACCGTTGGCGGACTTCTTGCAACGTGTTCGCCCCGACGTGCTGGTAGTTTCCCAGGGCGGCCGGGAATTCCATGGCGACCCCGGATGGCGGGCCTTACAGAGTTCGCCAGAACAATTTGGCTACCGGATGCTCGTCCTCCCCAGCGGGGACGCATGGGGGCCGTGGCGGTTGTTCCTGCGGCGGGACCTTTGGGCAGCCCCGTAGCGGCTCGATACTCGCGATAGGAGCACATCCAGATGGATGAAAAGCGCTGGACGCAGGTGGGGGTTTTGCTCCTTTTCGTCCTCCTTGCCATAGCAGGCTGGCGGTATGCAGCCCCCATTGACAGGGTGTTGGACATCGGTTTTGCGGATGAAACCCGTTACCTCCAATCGGGCCTTTCCCTCACCTGGCGAGATTTGCATACCTTGCGGGCCCCGCTCTATGCCCTTTGGTACCGGCTGCTGGCCCTGTCCGTGCAAGACCCGATGGCCCTGTACGACCTCAACCTGCGGGTGCAAATCGTGCTTTTGCCCTTGAGCCTCTTCGTGGCCCTCCTTTGGGCCGGGGTTTCACCGATAGGGGCTTTTCTCGTGGCCTGGGCCTGGCTGTTGACCGATGCCAACATCGAACCCTGGCCCCGGGTGAGCGCCTTCGCGTGGATGTTCCTCCTTCTGGGACTGGGGTGGCAACGTCGTTCCCCTGAAAGTTGGAAGGGCTGGTTGGGCCTTCTCACAGGGGTAGCGTTGAGCATGTATGCCCGGCCGGAGATGGTGCTGAGTTTCGTCTTGCTTGTGGGATTGGCCCTGTGGCAACTGCGTCGGCGTCCCTCCGAACTCCGACGATTGGGACTGGGGGTGCTCCTTTTGGTATTGGCTTTAGGCGCTTTGTTCGGTTCCCCCTATGAGAGAGGCCGTTTGTTCGAAGCCTTTGGGCAACACTTTGCCTTCCGGTGGCGCGAGGAATTCCTCCCCAACGGGACGCCCTGGAACCGCTGGCATATCGCGATTGCCAGGGCCTTTGGCCCCGAAGTGGATTCGGTGCTCGACCTGTTCCGCACCCAACCTCAACGGGTATTTGCGCATATGGCTGCCAACGCACGCGACGCGGTTCCCCGGCTGGCCAAACTGTTGTTCTCGCACACCCCCTATGTTTTCAAGAAACGGCCTTTGTGGGAGGGTATGCTGTGGGCAGGGGTGTTCGCGGCACTGGCCCTCTGGCAGGGATGGCACAAACTCCGTCATCCCAGGTTCCGAAAGGATTACGTCTCGCTTCTCCTGGTGGAAGTCATCCTGGCGTTGCCCATCGTGGGCAGCGTGCTCTTCATCTACCCCCGGATGCATTACCTCTTGGGGGTGACGCTATTGCTTTGGTTCGCATGGGCGGTTCTGGTTTTGGGCCACACGGAGAAGGCCAAAGCGAACGTCCATCGCCGCGCCTTTGGGGTGGGGCTGGCCCTGGCCGTTTTCCTGACCGCGACCACGCCGCCTTCCACCGCGCACTTTGGGTATCGCCCCATTTTGGACGTGCGGGAGACGCTGTTGACCCTGCGGGCATTGCGCGCAGCCGGGATGGACGTGGTGGGCGTCCCGCCGGAACTGTGGGAGAACGCCATCGCCATCTACGTACCGGGTGTCGAACATGCGCCCGTTTCCCTTGAGGACCTTTCCCCGAAGGCCTCCTTGCAAATCGACGCCGTGGTTGCCCTGGCCGGACGTCAACTGCGGCAGGAATCCTTCCGGCAACGCATCATGGCCTGGGAAGAGGCCGGATGGCAGGCGTTGTGTTCTACGCGCGGGTTCTACCTCGTGCTCACCCGGATTGCTGCACCGCCAGACGTACCAATGCAGCCTTGTTTCCGGTAGCGTTGCAGGCTGGCCCGATTGGTCACCGCCGCTTTAGGTATCTGTTGATCTCCTGCTCGTCGGCCTGGAGATACTGGTGTGGCGGGCGGATGCGCCCGGTGTTCAGGGCCCAAATCGCGCGCCAGCGGGCCGCAGAAAAGAGCGGACCGCGGACGACCAACGACAGCGCCCGATAGTATGCCCGTATTTCAGGGTCGGCGATGTCTTCGATGTTCCCCGTTTCCAGGGCTTTCAAGTAACCTTTGGGCACCACCCGGAAAATGTGTCCCGGACGCCAGGTTTCTTTGTCCACCGCAGGCAGGCGCGCCAACAGGGGATCGACTATTCCGACAGCATCTACCACATGGACATTCGGCCCGGCCTCGTAGCCCACGACGCCGGCGGTGATTGGGAACATAACCCGGTAGCGTTCTGGCTGAAAGCGCCATCGCTTACCTTGCCACGGTGATGAAGGGAAAGGGGCTTTCGGGTACCGTACCCGGCGCCATTGCACCAGCCCACGCCGACCTACTTCGGGATGATGCATGTAATAAAGCCGTTCATCGGCGATACCCTGGCGGTCCCAGCCCCAAATGCGTTCCCTTACGCCATCAGGGACCATAAGGAGCCGTTGTGGGTTGAACACGGGGTAATATCCGCTGAACCCCAGCAGCGCCAGGACGCCTAAGGCGGGCCAAAGATACCGTTGAGGCCAGGGGATGCGGTCCCAAAGCAGGACGCTCCAGAAGAAAATGGGGACGAGAAACCGGCCCCGCATGAAATCCCCGCCCACGTAAAGCACATAGGCCATGGCAAGGCCGATGCCCGCCACACCACCCCACAGGAGAACCCGTTCACGATTTTCGACCTTCCGACCAACCACAAGGCCGGTAAAGGCCACGACCAAAATCACAAAAGGTGTAATGGGGTCGGCATCCCATGAGTCCAGGATGTAAATGATGCCCTGGGTAACGCGAAACCGCCAGAAGATACCCGTTCCCCCGAGCTTTGCATAATAGGTGTTCGGAAAGACAAAGCCGTAATACACCAGCGAAAAGAACATCCACAAAAAGAAGGGGGAAAGGCCCACCAGCATCTGAGCCAACGTGCGTCGGGTGTCCCGCAGGAGTTT
>JALXBY010000251.1 GCA_026991215.1 Anaerolineales bacterium | reverse complement strand
CGACCTTTCCCGGCTCCAGGCCGTATGCCGGCAGCATCTGGCGCCCTACAAGTGCCCCAAGCACTGGTTCGTCCTGCCCCGGCTGCCCCGGCGTCCCTCCGGCAAACTCGACCGCATCGCCCTTCGGCAGCAACTGCTGGAGACCCTCGCGCAACGGCGCGCCACTTCCCCTGCACAGGAGGTCTGACCATGCGTTTTGCCATCGTGGGCCTGGGGTCCATTGGCCGTCGGCATCTCCGCAACCTGCTCCGCCTGGGCCAGCGGGATGTCATCCTGGTCCGCACCTTCCGCAGCACCCTGCCCGATGACGAACTCCGGTCGTTTCCTGCAGTGTCTTCGCTGGGGGAAGCCCTGGCCCGCGGGGTGGACGCGGTCATCGTGAGCAACCCCACCGCGCTGCATATGCCCGTGGCGCTGGAAGCGGCCCGGGCCGGCGTGCACCTGTTCCTGGAAAAGCCCATTGCCCATGACTGGGAGGGGGTGGAAACGCTGCGGGAACTGGTCCGCGAGAAGGGCCTCAAAGTCCTGGTGGGGTTCCAGTTCCGGTTCCATCCCACCCTGCGGCAGGTCAAGGCCTGGCTGGAAGCGGGGAAAATTGGCCGCCCCCTGTTTCTGCGGGCCCATTGGGGGGAATACCTGCCCGACTGGCACCCGTGGGAAGACTATCGCCAGAGTTACGCGGCCCGCAAGGACCTGGGCGGCGGCGTGGTGCGTACCCTATGTCACCCCCTGGATTACGCGCGGTTCCTTTTGGGCGACGCGCGGGTGGCCTGGGCCTACGCGGACCACATCAGCGACCTGGACCTGCAGGACGTGGAGGACATGGGGGAAATCGGGCTGCGCTTTGCCAACGGCGCGGTGGCCGCCATCCACGTGGACTATTTTCAGCGGCCGCCGGCCCACCATCTGATGGTGGTGGGCACCGAAGGCACCATTACCTGGGACTATTACCAGGGCCTGGCCCGCTGGCAACGGGCCGATGGCACCACGGGGGAAGCCCGCGTGCCCGAGGGCTGGGAACGCAATGACATGTTCCTGGAAGAGATGGCCCACTTCCTGGACGTGCTGCAGGGGAAAGCCGAACCCCTCTGCACCCTGGAGGACGGCATGGCCAACCTGCGCCTGATTCTGGACGCCCTGGCCCTTGCCCAACCATAGGCCAGGGCCGTACCCATGATTCGATGCAATGAAAAAACGGCGATGTCCTCTGGACATCGCCGCCGCTGGCACGCCCGGAGGGACTCGAACCCCCAACCACCGGTTTTGGAGACCGGTGCTCTGCCAATTGAGCTACGGGCGTGCGTGGCACGGCCTATTATACCCAGAGGCCGGGGCCTTTCCAAGCCTTGTGGGGGCAAAACAAAAGCCCTTTCCGAGATGCACCGCGGCCGTGCATCTCGAACCGAGGCGCAAGACGCATAAAATTTCGCCAAAAGCCTGGGCATCGCCCGGCAATCGCGGTAGCATCATGGGGGATGGGGTTTTCCGCTGTTTTCCAGGGAGGCACGTCGTTCCCTGATACCCCCTCGACCGGGAGGCGGCCATGACCGAAACCCGTGTACAGGCCTTTGCCCAGGCCCTCCGCAAGCACACCCAGGCCGAGGTCTACCTGGACGACCTCACCCGTACCCTCTACAGCACCGACGCCAGCATCTACCAGGTCTACCCCCTGGCCGTGGTGATTCCCCACACCGAGGAGGACCTCATCGCCGCGGTGGCCCTGGCCGCGGAGCACGAACTCCCCCTGCTGCCCCGGGGCAGCGGAAGCAGCCTGGCCGGGCAGACCGTGGGTCAGGCCGTGGTGCTGGATACCAGCAAGTACCTGAACCGGGTGCTGGAACTCCAGCCCGAGGCCCGCCGCGTGGTGGTGCAACCCGGCATCGTGCTGGACCACCTCAACCGCTTCCTGCGCTTCCACGGCCTGATGTTCGGCCCCGACCCCGCGTCCGCGGAACGGGCCACCCTGGGCGGCATGGCCGGCAACAACAGCACCGGCGCGCACTCCATCCTCTACGGCATGACCGTGGACCACGTGCTGGCCCTGGACGTGGTCCTGGCCGACGGCTCCACCGCCCGCTTCGAGGCCCTGGACCCCGCGGCTTGGCAGGCCAAAGCCCGCGGGGATTCCCTGGAAGCCCGCCTGTACCGGGAAATCCCGGCCATCATCCAGGATGTGGCGGACGAAATCCGGGCCCGCTTCCCCAAGCACTGGCGGCGCAGCAGCGGCTACAACCTGAACTACCTGCTCCGGGGCCTGGAACAGGGCAGGCTGAACCTGGCCCAACTGGTGGTCGGCTCCGAAGGCACGCTGGCCGTGATTCGTCGGCTCACCCTCAACCTGGTGGAACGGCCCAAACGTACCGGCCTGGTGGTGGTCCACTGCGACGACTTGATTCAGGCCATGCACGTGAACCTGGCCGCACTGGAATGCTGCGCGCCCTCCGCGGTGGAACTCATGGACCGCTTCCTGCTGGACCTGGCCCGGCAGGTGCCCGCCTACGCGCGACAGATGGGCTTCGTGCAGGGGAACCCCGAGGCCCTCATGGTGGTGGAGTTCTACGGCGAGACCGAGGCCGAGATTGTACGCAAAATCGAGCATCTGGAAACCCACCTGCGCCGGCGGGGCCTGGCCCACACCTTTGTGCGGGCCCTTACCCCCGAAGACCAGGCCCGGGTGTGGTACGTGCGCAAGGTGGGCCTGGGCCTGATGATGGGCATCCGGGGGGACTTCAAACCCATTCCCTTCATCGAAGACGTGGCCGTGCCGCCCGAACAACTCCCCGATTACGTGCAGGACATCCTGGACCTGATGCGCCGGTTCGATACCCGGGTGGCCATGTACGCCCATGCCAGCGCGGGATGCCTGCACATCCGGCCCTTCATCAACCTCAAGGACCCGGCCGAAGTGCAGAAGATGGCCGAAATCGCGGACGCGGTGGCCGACCTGGCCCTCAAGTATGGCGGCGCGATGAGCGGCGAGCACGGCGACGGTCTGGCCCGGTCCCAGTTCAACGAACGCATCTTCGGCCCGGTCCTCTACCAGGCCATGCGGCGCATCAAGTACACCTTCGACCCCCAGGGCCGGCTCAACCCCGGCAAGGTGGTGGACGCGCCGCCCATGACGGAAAACCTGCGCTACGGCCCCGACTACCGGGTACGCGCCTTCCCCACCCGCCTCAACTGGGACGACTTCCTGGGCTTCGACCGCGCGGTGGAGCAGTGCAACGGCGCGGGGGTGTGCCGGAAAATCGGTTCGGGCACCATGTGCCCCACGTACATGGCCACCCGCGATGAGCGGGATAGCACCCGTGGCCGGGCCAACGCGCTCCGGGCCTGGCTCAGCGGCAAGCCCGTGGCCCTGGACGACCACCAGGTCTACCAGGTGCTCAAACTGTGCATCGGTTGCAAAGCCTGCAAGGCCGAATGCCCTTCCGCGGTGGACATGAACAAAATCAAGACCGAGTGGACCGCCTGGTACTACGACAGGTACGGCCTGCCCCTGCGCAACCGCGTGCTGGGCCACATCCACCAATTGAACCGCTGGCTCTCGCCCTTTGCCCCGTTGGTGAACCCGGTGATGCGCAGCCGTGTGTTCCGCCGCGTGCTGGCGCGGGTGTTGGGCCTGCACCCGGACCGTACCCTCCCGCTCCTGGCCCGGCAGACGTTCCTGGCCTGGTGGAAGCACCGGCCCCCGCGCTCCTCGCCCGCGTCTCGGGGCCGGGTGGTGCTCTTCCCCGATACCTTCATCACCTACAACGACCCCCACATCGGCCGGGCCGCGGTGGAGGTGCTGGAGGCTCTGGGATACGAAGTGGTGGTGGCAGAACAACGGGTGTGCTGTGGCCGGCCACTGCTTTCCCAGGGCTTGCTGGAAGCCGCCCGCAGGAACGCGCGGCACAACGTGGCCCTGCTCGCGGCCTATGCCCGGCAGGGCATCCCCATTTTGGGCCTGGAGCCATCGTGCATCCTCACCATCCGGGATGAATACCCCGACCTGGTGGGCACGGAGGAGGCCCGGCTGGTGGCCCGCCACAGCATGACCTTGGACGAATTCCTGGCCGACCTGTTGAGCCGGGAGCCCGACGCCCTGCCCTTCCGCGCGCCCAGGAAACCGGTCTACGTGCACGTCCACTGTCACCAAAAGGCCCTGGTGGGCCCAGAGCCGACCCTCCAGGTGCTGCGCACTCTGGGCGTGGACGTGCGCTACATCGATGCCGGGTGCTGCGGCATGGCCGGGGCCTTTGGGTACGAGGCCGAACACTATGACCTGAGCGTGCGCATCGCGGAGGACCGGCTGCTCCCCGCGCTGCGGGAGGCCCCGGACGAGGCCATCGTGGTGGCCAACGGCACCTCCTGCCGGCACCAGATTCAGGACCTGGCCCACCGCGAACCCGTGCACCTGGTGGAAGTGCTGGCCGCAGGCCTGGTGCGGACCGCCGCGGAGATGAGTGGTTAGCGGGTGTTTGAGAAGGTGCGAAGCACCTTCTCAAAGCCGAAACTTACGCTTTTGTCTGGTGGTCCCTTCTGGGCAACGTAGAGTTATTGAAAACCCTTCGGGTTTTCAAACACCCTCGTAGTGCTGATCCTTTATCACATCTCCCTGGTATAGTGAGCATTCCCTTTGGTTGGTGTTCGTACAAACAAGGAGGAAGGATGATGCACATCCAAAGCACCGAAGC
>JALXBY010000250.1 GCA_026991215.1 Anaerolineales bacterium | reverse complement strand
ACCCGGCCCCATCCATTGTTCGTGGCCTTCCTGCGGGCAGCGCTGCAACAAGCCCAGGGTCGAAAAGTCAAGCCATCGGAATAATCGATGAACGGTGCAACCCTCCCCCTGAAATACGTCATCTGGCTGGTCTCCGGGCTGGGCACCCTGGCTGCTTTGGGGATTGCCTTGTGGGTGTTCGCCGAAGGCCCCCGAAACCGGGCCGCCCGGCTCTTCGGACACACCGCCCTGACCGCGACGCTATGGGGGTACTTCGAACTGGAACTGCGTACGGCCTCCACCTTTGGGGAAGCCTGGTTCTGGACCCGTCTCCTCCCCGTAGGATGGGCCTGGGTACCGTGGCTGTTCCTGCGCTTTGCCCTGGAGTTCAGCCACCATCCCTTACGCAACCACCGGCTGCTCCGATGGTTGGGAGCCATCCCCGGCATCTTCATCGCCATCAACCTGGGGAGCAACCTGCTGTATCTTTCCCCAAAGCCCGCCTGGTGGGGCTGGGGCGTCCAGGAAGGCCCCCTGTGGCCTGCGGCCGTCGCCTATTTCACGCTTTTCCCCCTGCTTGGCTTCCTGGCCTTGTTGAAAGCCCGTTTCCGTTCCCCCTCGCCACTGCGGCGTCGGCAAATCGACATCATCCTGCTTGGTTTCCTGATGCCCTACGTACCGGCCGTCATCATCAACGGCCTGCTGCCCCTGTACTCCATGGCGACCGGGAAGCACATCCCTCTCCCGGGAATGACCTTCCTGGGGGCCGTGCTGACGGCCGTGTTCATTGGGTTTGGGGTCGTGCGGTACCAGGTCTTCGCCCTGGAAAGCCCAGGGATGCTGGAACGGGTCTTCCGTTCCCTGGATGAGGCCATCCTGGTGGTAGACGTGGAAAAACGCATCCGCTTCTACACCCCCGCGCTGCTGCGCATCTTCCGGCTACAGGCCGATATCCTGGGGTTGCGCTGGGACGACGTCTTCGAATACGGCAAACCGCAAGTCCTGGTCCCCTCGTTGCGCTGGGTGCGCTGCAAACTCAACAATGTAGAACGGGCGGTTCTGGAACGGCGGACCCGCCTTTCTGCCCGGCAACAGCGGGGGGAAGCGGAATGGCTCTACGTATGGGTGAACGCAGAAGAACTGCTGCGCACGGCCCAGGGGTTGGAGGCCGCCATCCGCCAGTTGACCCAGGCCGCACGAGTGGACGCGCTGACCGGCGCGTACAACCGCCGTTACCTGGACGAACGCCTGACCGAAGTCTTTGAACAGTCCCGACGCCAGGGCCGACCCGCGACCCTGGCCCTGGTGGACCTGGACAACTTCAAGACCCTCAACGACCGGTTCGGCCACCCTACGGGTGATGCCCTGCTACGGGCGTGCGCACAACGGCTGCGGGCGCGGCTCCCCAAACAGGCCGAACTGTTCCGCTACGGGGGCGACGAATTCTGCATCCTCTTTCCCAATACCCCTTCCCGGCAGGCCTTTCGGCTGCTCCAGCCCCTCTGGATTTCCTTCCGGCAGGAGCCTTTCCTGCATGGGATTTACCTGCGGGCTTCCTTCGGCGTGGCCGGGCTGACTTCGGAAGACGAATCCCCCCAGGCGTGGCTTCGCCGGGCCGATGCCGCGCTGTACGAAGCCAAACGCCGGGGGGGAAACTGCATCGTCCTGGCCGAAGAACTGGAGGCGGATTAGCCCGTAGCCGGGCGCTCCTGCTCCTTCTTGTTGGCCTGCTTGCGGCTCTTGAGCATCTCATAGGCGATGGGCAGCACCGAGATGACGATGATGCCCACCACCGCGTAGTGGAAATTCTCCTTGACCACGGGGACGTTGCCGAAGGCATACCCCAGGAAGAGAAAGATACCCGTCCACAGGATGGCACCGAACACGTTGTAGAAGAGGAACTTACGGTAGGTCATGGCCCCGATGCCGGCCACAAAGGGCACGAAGGTGCGCACGATGGGCACGAAGCGGCCCAGGACCACGGCTTTCCCACCATGCCGCTCGTAGAAGGCGTGGGTGCGTTCCAGGTGTTCCCGGTTGAGCCAACGGCGGTTTTCCCGGAACGCCCTGGGGCCAATGAACGCGCCGATGTGGTAATTGACCGCGTCCCCCAAAATGGCCGCGGTGCACATGACCAGCATGGCCAGGCGGATATCCAGCAGCCCCAGGCCCGCGAAGGTGCCCACGGCAAAGAGCAGGGAATCGCCGGGCAAAAAGGGAGTGACCACGACACCGGTTTCCAGGAAGATGATGACGAAAAGCAAGACGTAAATCCACGGCCCCAGCATTTCAATGGCCGTGCCCAGGTGCGCATCCAGGTTGAGGAACAGGTCGATGAGCCATCGAATCCAATCGACGACGGATGCCAACATGACGCCCTCCAGCACAGGACTTCCGTCCCGTTATTGGTGTGCCTGGCACAAAAAGCGACGTGATTATACGGTTGGGTCAATACCGGGACAAGACGGGGCTTTGACCGCTGGAGTCGCCCATCAATGGGACCCCCTGGGGGCACGGCCCTTGGAGGACTAACCAACGACCACCGACAATCGACCAACGACCATCGACGAACGACGTTCCCCCAGGAGTATACTTGAACTCACCCTGGGCAAGGGAGGTGTGTATGCTCAACGACCTTTACCGGGAACTGATTCTGGAACGGTACAAGCACCCCCGCTTTCGGGGCCGGGTGGAGCAGCCAGATTTCGCCTACGAGGACGAAAACCCCCTCTGCGGGGATCATGTGCGCATCGAACTCAAGGTGGACGGCGAAGGCCGGGTGCAGGAAGCCCGGTTCGACGGCCAGGGTTGCGCCATCTCCATGGCCGCGGCCGACCTGTTGATGGAATACGTCCAGGGACGCACCCTGGAAGAACTCAAGGCCATGGAAAAAGAAACCATGTTCGATGAGGTCCTGGGCTTCAAGCCCAAGACCGCGGCCCGGGTGAAGTGCGCGCTGTTGAGTTACAAGGTGCTCAAGGCCGCCATCTACGGACTGGAGGGCGGCGCGGCAGGGGACGAGACCTGAACCGGGCTGCAGCCTCAAACGCGGAGACCTACCCGCTTGGCGGATTCCCCACGAGACCGTAGCAAGCCAGCCTGATGGACAAAGCCCGTAAACCACCCCTGGGCGGTGTACCGTGGAAGCCCTCTGGCCCGTTGCCCTGCTCCCCATCGCGTTGTTGACGTGGTTCATGGTGGTCCGCCGCTGGCCGGCCTGGAAGGCCGGTCTGGTGGGTTACCTCAGCGCGTTGGTGCTGGCCGCGTACCCCTTCCGGCTTCCGTTGCAGGGGTACGGGGTGGCCCATGCCCGGGCCTTCTTCCTCTGGGTGGACGTGGTGCTCATCATCTCCGGGGCGTACCTGTTCTTCCAGGTGGTCCGGGAGGCCGGGGTGTTCCGGGTGCTGGCCGAGTACCTGCCCCGGCTGACCACCTACCGGGAGATGCACCTGCTCATCCTGGGCTGGGCCTTTCCGTCCTTCATCCAGGGGACCGGAGGGCTGGGCGTGCCCATGGCTGTGGCCGCGCCCCTGCTTATCGGCCTGGGGTTCGACCCCATGGTGGCCGCGGTGGTGGCCGCGCTGGGCCATGGCTGGGCCGTGACCTTTGGCTCGTTGGGCACGCCCTACCGGGCGCTCCTGGCCACGACGGGCCTGCCCGCCGCGATGCTCGCGCCCCAGGCCGCCTGGGCCGCGGGCGTCGCGGGCATCGGTACCGGCCTGGTCATCCTCTACCTGTACCGGGGCTGGCGGGCCGTGCTCCGGCTGGGACCGGCTGCGCTCTTCATGGGCCTGGTCATGGCCGCGACCCTCATCGGCGTGGTGCGGGCGGGCCTGTGGCCCCTGGGTTCCATGCTCGCGGGCCTGGCCGGCATGGCTGCAGGCCTGCTCGTGGCCTTATGGCAACGCCAGGGTAACGGCGAGGCCATGCAGGCCCGGGATTGGAAACGGGTCGCCCTGGCCTTAGTGGGTTACGCGGTCCTGGTGCTCTTGATTCTGGTCACCCAGGTCTGGGCCCGGGACCTGCTCAGCCAGTGGCGCTGGCGACCTTACTTCCCTGCCGTGCAAACCGGCCTGGGATACGCCCTGCCGGCCGGCCCCGGCCGACCGCTGTACCCACTACGGCACCCCGGACTGACCCTGTACCTGGCCTCTCTGCTGGCCTACCTCCTCTACCGCCGCTACTACGACCCTGGCGCCACCCGGACCATGCTACGTAGCACGGCCAAACAGGTGCTGCGGGTCTCCGTGGCCGTGTTCTTCATCGTGAGCATGGCCCTGGTGATGTACGTCAGCGGCATGACCACGACCCTGGCCAGGGCCCTGGCCCAGGCCAGCGGCCCCTGGTACGGCCTGCTTGCGACGTGGCTGGGGGCCTTTGGCGGCTTCCTGACCGGCAGCAACCTGAACAGCAACGTGCTGTTCGCGGGCTTGCAGATGCAAACCGCGCAGATGCTCCGGCTTTCGGTGCCGGTGGTTCTCGCGGCCCAGGCCGTTGGCGGCGGTGTTGGTTCGGTCATTGCCCCCACCAAGGTGCTGGTGGGCACCGCGACCACGGGCCTTTACGGCCAGGAAGGCGCGGTCATCCGCCGCATGGCCCTGGGCATCTTCGTGGTGTTGCTGCTGGTCAGCCTGTGGACCCAAACGCTGCTTAGGCAGACAGCGGTCAGCAGTGAGCAGGCGGCAGTCAGCAGTCAGCAGACAGCAGTCAGCGG
>JALXBY010000249.1 GCA_026991215.1 Anaerolineales bacterium | reverse complement strand
GCTGGAGGAGCCGGGCGATCGCATCGCCCTCAACTTCCGGATGGGGCAGATCCTGCAGGAGCGATTGGAGGACGCCGAGCGGGCGATCTACCGCTACCAGCAGGTGCTCGAGGCCGGTGGCCTCCACGACCGCGTCGGGGGTGAGGCCTAGGTCGAAGAGCCCGTAGAGTATGAGGTCTATCTCCTCGTAGGGTATGCCCAGCTCCGCCTCGGCCAGCTGGCCCGGCCAGAGCCTCGGGCTGCTGGGCTTCTCGGCTATCCTCGGCGGGACGCCTAGGTGCTTGGCGAGCATCCTTACCTGGGTCTTGTAGAGGCAGCCTATGGGGAGGAAGTCTACGCCCCCGTCGCCATACTTGGCGAAGTAGCCTATGAGTATCTCGCTCCGGTCCCCGGTGCCGGCTACGAGCCTGCCCTCCATGTTTGCGTAGAGGTAGAGGAGGCTCATCCTTATCCTTGCGCGGAGGTTGCCGAGGCTCCTCTTGTCCGGGTTCTCGCCGGTCGCGGTTAGGTACGAGTCTACTATCGGCTTGATGTCTATGGACTTGTACTCCACGCCAAACTTGTCTATGACGCTGAGCGCGTCCTTCACGTCCTCGGGGGGCGTGACCGCGGAGTCGGGCATGACTAGCGCGAACACCTTGTCGGCGCCCAGCGCCCGGACCATGAGAGCCAGCGTGGTGGCGGAGTCCACGCCCCCGCTGACCCCGACCACGACGCCGTGGAGATGGGGGGTGAGCCAATCGGCAAAGCGCAGGGGCGGCTGATGCCAGGTGGCGGGGTCGTGGGCGTCCGGCCCGGCCAGGTAAAGCAAGGCCAGGGCCGCATCCAGCGCGGTGGCTGCAATGGGGCCGATGTGCCCCAGGCTCCAGGTCAGGGGGCCGGCGTAGGCGGTGGTCACCCGGCCAAAGGTGGGTTTGAGGCCGTAGACGCCGTTGAACGCGGCCGGGATGCGGATGGAACCGCCGGCATCCGCGGCCAGGGCCAGGGGGACCAGGCCCGCGGCCACGGCCACGGCCGAGCCTGACGAACTGCCGCCCGGCAGGGCACGCGGGTGATAGGGGTTGCGGGCCGTGCCCTGGGTGAGGTTCAGGCCGGAGACCCCAATGCCAAATTCATGCATGTTCGCCTTGCCCACCAGCACCGCGCCCGCGCTCTCCAGCAGGCGCACGGCCTGGGAGACGTGCCCTGGCTCGTAGGCCACTTCCCCATGGCCGAAATGGGTGCGGTAGGGGGGCAGGTGGAACTCGTCTTTTATGGCCACCGGGACACCATCGAGCCAGCCCAGGACGGTGTTGTGCTGGTAACGTTCGGTGGCGTTCCGGGCCTCCCGGCGCAAGTGGTCAGGGTCCACCTGGGTGAAGGCCCGCAGGGGCGGGGCCTCGGTTTCGCTGCGTTCCCAGGCCTGGAGGAAGGCCTCGGCCACCTGCGCGGGGGTCCACTGACCGGACTGGTATGCCTGCACCAGGGGGACGATGCGGGACGGCGCGGGTTCCCGGAGCAAGCGGTCCAGGGCCTCGTGCACGGGCCAGGCCGTGGCCTGTCCCCCAGGCAGGCGGGGCGGCATGGGGTAGAACAGGGGCCGTTCGTTGCGCAGCGTGCGGCGCCAGGCCCGCAGCCCCAAGGCCCGGAACAGGGGTTGGGCCGTCAGCCCGGCCAGGGGCGTGCGGAGTATCCAACGAAGTGCCCCCAAAAGCCATGGATGCCGGATGACTGGCAGGGCGAACCGGGATGGCATGGCGACGTTCGCACCGCGTGGGCTACGCTTCGGGCGGGGGCACGGGCAGGTCGTCTTCGGGCACCGATTGCCACTTGTCCCCTTCTTCGATGAGCATGACCGGGATGTCGTCCCGGATGGGGTACTTCCGGCCGCAATCCTGGCAGACCAGCCAGGTCTCCCGGACCAGTTTCAAGGTCCCCCCGCCGGATTGCACGCAAACCGGGCAGCGGAGGATTTCCAGCAGTTCCTGTGCGACCATAAGCCCTCCCGTGGCAGGGGTTGTGCCCCATTATACCTGGGGGCGGAGTGGCCCTTCCTTCACCCCCCCTCCCCTGGCGCCATGCCGGGCCTGGTATTCGGGAATGGTCGCCATGGGCGGGCGCTCGTACTCCTCGATTTCCACAGGCTCCAGGTAGTACCGGCCCGGCTCGTAGCGGATGAGGTGCATGGTTTTGTGGATGTCTTCCAGCAGGTGAATCTTGTGCCGCTCCTCCAGCCGCTTGACCACCACCTGGATGATGGCAAAGGCCATCTTGGAAAGGGCCTGCAGGGGCTGATTGCGGTGAATGCGTTCCAGCAGGTCCACCTGGGCCATGGCGTAAAGGCCGAATTTCTCCAGGATGTCGATGAGCAGCCCGGTTTCCACCCCGTAGCCGGTGAAGAAGGGGACCTGCTCCAAAGCCCGCCGTCGGCCGGCGTACTCGCCCGAAAGGGGCTGGATGAAGCCCGAAAGTTCGGGGAAGAACAGGTTAATCAAAGGCCGGGCCGTTAGTTCGGTGACCCGGCCCCCGCCGCCGGCCACCAGCCGGTCGCCCTGCTTGAGGGGCCGGCGGTAGAAGCCTTTCACGTATTGGATGTGGGGGTACTTGAGCAGCGGCCCCAACACCCCGTACACGAAGCGGGGGTCGGGGTTACGGATGTCCGTATCGATCCAGACGATGATGTCGCCCTTGAGCACGTAGAGGCTCTTCCATAATGCCTCGCCCTTGCCGTGGTACGCGCCGTACTGGGGCAGGATTTCCTGATGGATGTACACGGGGATGCCTTTGCTCATCGCGATTTCGCGCGTGTAGTCCACCGAGCCCGAGTCGATGAGCACGATTTCGTCCAGCAGGGGGACTTCGTCCATCAGGGCCCGTTTCATCGTGTCGATGACGTTGCCGATGGTCTCCTCTTCGTTGAGGGCGGGCAGGCCCAGGCTGATGGTCACCCCCTGGGCCTCTTTGAGGCGTACCAGTTGTTTCAGGTCCTCGAACTCCCGGCTGTGGAAGGTGTTTTCCGCGAACCACTTATCCACCAGAATCGCGATGGGGTGATGCCGGGCACGGAGGGCCAGCGTCGCGCGGGGCCGGGCTTCCCCCAGAGGCCTGGCCTTCCGGGTGAGGATGAGGCCGGTTTGTACCTTTTCCGCGATTTGCTGTAGGGGC
Organism: Anaerolineales bacterium; assembly: GCA_026991215.1. Taxonomy (GTDB): domain Bacteria; phylum Chloroflexota; class Anaerolineae; order Anaerolineales; family DRMV01; genus S139-71. The sequence goes on along the minus strand of JALXBY010000249.1, from coordinate 1,590 downwards.
AGGTCGAGCCAGGTTTCGTCGCTATCCGCGGTGCCCATGACCAGAATGGGGTACCCCTGCACCTCGTTCAGCACGCTTTCCGAAATGCCGCCTTCCACCACCACGGTGCGGACCACGCTGCGCAGTTCCCGCAGCACCGGGCCGAAGGCGGCCCGCACCCGGGCTTCCACCTGATGGCCGTCTTCTTGATGCGAAGGCACGGCAAAGAGCACGGTGATGTGGGCCTGCAGCCACTCGGCCAGGGCGTCCGCCACCCGCAGGGCCAGGGATGCGTGGGGCGTTTCCTGGAGCGGCAGCAGGATGTGCTTGACCTGGGGCCAGATGGCCTGCTTCCGCCACTGGGGGCCGGGCTTGAACAGCACCAGGTCGCACGGCGGCCGGGTCAGCCGGGGGTCGTAGAGGCGGCTGCGCGCGGTCCGGGGCAGCAGTTCGCTTTCCCAGACCCAGAACAACACCCGGGCCCCCTCGGCCTGGACGGTTTCCCACAGGCCCTCCCAGGTCTCCCGCACCACCCGGACGGCAATCTGCACGTCCGCGCCCTCCCGCAGCAGGGGCCGTGCCCGCGCCTCCAGGGTTTCCCGCAGTTGGATGGCCTCCCCCGCGGCCTCGCTCAGGGACCGGCCCGGCGGCACCTCCATCAGGTACCGCAGGAGTACCCGACCGTTCACCACCCGGGCCAGGGCCAGGGCCGGCGGCAGGACCCAATCCACCTGTTCCGGCCGGGTCACGGCCACCAGGATGGGATACCCCACCGGCCCGGTTTGACTCCAATCCCGCTCAAGCCGCCGCGGCATGGGCCATCACCTCCTCCAGCAGGGGCAGGATACGCTCCTTGAGGATGGCATCCCAGGTGAAGTGCCGCAGCACCCGCTTGCGCAGGGCGTAGGTGGGGTCCTGGGCCAGGCGCTCGGCGATGGCCCGGGCCACCGCGTAGGGTTCCCCTTCGGGGCGGAAGTAGTAGGCCAGGTCCCCGGCGCTTTCGTGGAAGGGCGGCAGGTCCGAGGCGAAGATGGGCAGCCGGGCCAGGCCGGCCTCCAGCACCGGGATGCCAAACCCCTCCCGGCGAGAGGGGAAGAGCAGCACATCGGCCATGAGGTAGAGGTCGCTCATCACCCGTTCGTGGGGGATGAAGGGGGCTTCGGCGTTTCCCAGTTCGTAGAGGAACACCACCCGGTCCGTGACCCCAAGCCGCTCGCGCAGTTCCCGGAGTTGGTCCAGGTAGGCCAGGTTGGTGGGGTTGTGCGCGCCGGGCGGCCCGGTGACCACGAGCATGGCATCGGGCATGAAGCGCAGCAGGGCCGCGGTGATGCGGATGGCCATCTCGATGTTCTTGCGTCGGGTGATGCGCGCAGGCAGAAGGAGCAACGGCGCGGCCTGAAGCAGCGGCACCTTCTCCAGGAGCCGACGGGTTTCCGGCTCCCACTTGAAGAAGCGGGCCACGTCCACCCCCGGCGGGACCACGGCAATCCCGGCCTGGGAGACGCCCAGCAGCCGGGCCAGAATCGCCCGCCGGTGTTCCGAGACCGCGACATAGCGCACCCGGGGCCAGGGGGTGCGGAGCAGGTCCCAGGGGTAGCCGGGGTGCATGTG
>JALXBY010000248.1 GCA_026991215.1 Anaerolineales bacterium | reverse complement strand
CTTCCGCAAAACGGATGGGGGCAATGCCCCAACGGGTAAAGGCCTGTTCAATGCCGCCTTGCATCAAAGCCTCGATCAACCGGCCCCATTGCAAACCGTAGCGTTCTTCCATCTTGCGGATGCGCTCTTCGATGCGACGCATTTTGCGCTGGTGCTCCTCCTCTTCCCGGCGCTGGCGTTCTTCCCATTCCTTGCGGGCTTGTTCGCGCTGCTTCTCCCATTCCTCCCGTTGTTTTTCAAGCCGCTTCTCCCATTCCTGCCGTTGCTGCTCCAGCCGTTTCTCCCATTCCTGCCGTTGCTGCTCCAACCGCTTCTCCCATTCCTGTCGTTGCTGCTCCAGCCGCTTCTCCCATTCCTCCCGTTGGCGCTCAAGGCGCGCTTCCCACTGCTTTTGTTCTTCCTGAAGTTCCTTCTCCCACGCCTCCCGCTGGCGCCGGAGGCGTTCTTCCCATTCCTTGCGATCTTGTTCGCGCTGCTTCTCCCATTCTTCTCGCTGGCGTTGCAGGCGTTCCTCCCATTCCTCCCGCTGGCGCTGGAAGCGCTCTTCCCATGCTTCCCATCGCTGTTGAAAGGCGCGCTCCCACTCCGCGTGCTGTCTGGCCAGTTGTTCCTGCTGTCTGGCAATGCGGTCCAATACGCGCTCCAAATCCCGAACGAATGCCCGCCATTCTTCCATTACCGGCCCCATGGCAGACCTCCTGCGCTCCACTTCTGCGCTTATCTTATACCGAAACCGTGTTGGGAGAAACCCCGTCGTTCAACCCTGTCGCCGCCCAATACATCCTCTACCCGACGCCAGAAAGGGCCTCGTGGGAGGTCACAGGAGTGCCCTCTTTTTCAAAGAGCCAGCATTTGACCAGGCGCTCACCGACCCGGAACATGGGCGGGTCTTCCTTGCACTTGGCAAAGGCCAGGGGGCAGCGGTCCGCGAAACGGCACCCACTGGGCGGGTTGAGCAGGCTGGGCGGCTGCCCAGGGATGAACTCCAACTCCGCATCCCCATGCAGGCGGGGCACGCTGGCCATGAGCAACCGGGCATAAGGGTGCAGGGGTTCTTTGAAGAAGTCCTCCGCGCTGGCCATTTCAACAATCTGGCCGGCATACATCACGGCCACGTCGTCGGCCAATTCGCTGGAGGTGGCAATATCGTGGGTAATCAGAATGTAACTTATCCCCAGGTCCCACTTGATTTTCTTGAGCACGTTCATGATGTTGGCCTGGGTCAGCACGTCCAGGGCCGAGGTGGGTTCGTCCAGAACAATCAACCGCGGGTTGGTGACCAGGGCCATGGCAATGGCCACCCGCTGCCGCATACCACCGCTGAGTTCAAAGGGGTACCGGGTCAGGAAGGCCTCCGGCACCCCCACGTAGCGGAACATCTCCCGGGCCCGTTCCAGCGCGTCCTTTCGTTCCATACCTTTGTGGAGAATCAAAGGTTCGGCCACCTGGTCCCCCACGCGGATGACCGGGTTGAGCGCGTTCATGGCAGCCTGGGGGACCCAGGAAATCTTGGTCCACCGAATGCGGTTCCGGAAGGTCTCGTCGTCCAGGGCCATGATGTCTTCGCCATCCAGGTAGATGTGGCCCTTGTATACGCCCACGTTCCGGGGCAGCAGCCGCAGAATGGCCCGGGTCAGGGAGGTCTTCCCGCATCCGGATTCCCCAATGATGACCACGGCCCGGTTCTCACCGAGATGGAAATCCACGTGGTCCACAGCCTGGACCAGGCCGGCCGTGGTGCGGAAGTAAAGCACGACGTCCACCGCACGGAGCACGTATCGTTGTTCCTGAGGGGCGGAAGCAGTCATCGGGCCAACCTCGATCTTGGAATGGGGGTTACAGTTCCCGCAACCGCGGGTTGAAGATGCGGTCCAGCGAGAAGCCCAGGGAGGCAAAACCAATGCCGGTAATCATGAGCATGAAGGAAGGTTCAAGAATCCAGTAGTACAGGCCCTGGTACAGGGCGCCGTTCACCCGCGCGTCATCGATGACCTTGCCCCAGGTGGGGAGGACCGGGTCGCCCAGACCCAAAACGGCCAGGGACGCCTCCAGGAAGACGAAGGAGGGGATCAGGGTGACCAGGGAAGGAATCAACGTCGGGATGATGCGGGGCACCATGTAAAGGAGGATGATGCGGAAGTCCCCGGCGCCGTACGCGCGCGCGGCTTCGATGTAGGGGGCGGCCTTGATTTGCAGGAACATGGCCCGGTAGGTCTTGATGCTGGCCCCGAAGATGCTCAGGGCAATCACTGCGCCCAGCATGACCCACAGGCTGCGGGAATAGAACACGCCAATCATGATGAGGATGGGCAGCACCGGCAACACCAGGTTGATTTCCGTGATGCGCTGAATCACCGCATCCACCCAGCCCCCGAACCAAACGCCAATGGCCGCGATAATCATCGTGGTCACCGTGGTGCCCACCGCGGCCAGCAAACCAAAAGCCAGGGCCACGGGCGCGCCCCAAAGCAAGGCCACGCTCAGGTCCCGGCGCAGGTGGTCCGTCCCGGCCCAGCCATAGACCTTTCCATAGGCCACCATCTTGGCCTGGATTTTGTCATTTTCCCCAAAACGATAGACCTCAAGGCGCAGGGTATACGTACCCTTCATGGGCTTCGGGGGTTTGGCTTGCGGGTCCTGGGCCATGATGCCCACGATGTTGTTGATGGTGCGGGGGAGTTTCAACCGCTGGTGGAGTTTGGTATCTTGCAACACCCGGTAGCGGAAGCGCCCCTCCTTGACTGTAGCGTTTTTGAGCCGAATTTCCTCGCCATCAGGACGCACCCACACCAGCACCACGAAGGGGGCCTTCTTCTCATACGTGGCCGTCAGGGTGACCTGAATCTCCTGGGGGAAATCGTCATAGGGGAAGTCGAAACGCATCAGGTAGTGGTCCACCCACACGCCCTTTTTCTTGGAAGGCTGGGGGACCACTTCGACCTGCGGTGAATCGCTGGTGAGGATGATGGTATCGGGGAGTTTCTCCCTGCGGAACCAGTTGTACCAGCGTGGGGGAACCAGTTTGGGTGTATCTCCCCAGATATCTTCACCGCCACGCCACAGGCGGATGGCCTCCTGATACGGGTACTTAATCACGGCGTATATGGAAAGCAACACAAGAAAGATGATTACCGTAAGCCCAAACATGGCGGACGGGTAACGCCGCATCTCCCGCCATACCTGTCGAAACATGGGTACACCCCTCCTGAGCGCGTATTTGGGTCAGGATGTCCACCGCAATATCCAGATGGGAAACCGCCTACCCTTGCTGCCGACGGGCACCGCCGATATCCACCCGGGGGTCAACCAGGGCGTAGATGATGTCCAGCAGGAACACAGTAATGGCCAGCAGATAGGCGAAAATCACCGTAATGCCTACGATGACCGGGGTATCGAAGAAGCCCACCGCCTGGAAATAGGTGCGGCCCAGGCCCGGCCAGTTGAAGATGGTCTCGAAGATGGGCGCGCCCAACCACATGCTAATCAGGGTCAATGCAAAACTGGTGATGATGGTGGGCAGGGTGGGCCGCAGGATGTAACGCCGTTCCACCAAACGGGGATGCAGGCCCTTGGCCACGGCCATTTCCACGTAGTCTTCGCTGGAGTAAATCAGGAAAAAGGTGCGCCAACTGTACACGCTGATGAACAAGGCGCTCAACACCAGGGCCGAAACGGGCAAAATCAAGTGCCGCAACAGGCTGAGGAAATAGCCCCAACGGGTGGGTGGCGGCGGGATGTCCACCATACCGCCAAAGGGTAGCACCCGCAACCATGCGGCAAAAATCACAATAAGGAAGAGGCCATAAAACCAGGCCGGTGCTGAAGAAAGGGGAGATGTCGCCACGAAGAACCGGTCCAGCAGATTGCCGTAATTTCGGGAAAGATACAAAGCGATCCCCAGACTGATAAAGAACAGAAAGAGGTTTGCAGTGGCGAAAACCAACAGCGTGGGCGGAATGCGCTCCAGGATGATCAACCGCACCTGGCGGGAACCGGTATCACTGGTCATGCGTTCGGCAAAGCCCAGTTCCAGGGTCAGCGCGTTGCGCAAATAGAGGAAACTGCGAACCAGGAAAGGCTTATCCATGCCCAGGCGCTTGGCTTCGAGCGCGATTTCCGCCTCAATCCGTTTCCTCCGCTCTTCCTCCGGCAGCTGCCGGAAGGTTGGGTCGTTCATAAAGCGAATCGACACGCGTTCCTGAATCTCGGCCATGCGGATTTTATCCACGTAACCGCCCATGTTGGCAATCAAAATCGTCAGGTAGACTCCCATAACCACAGCAAAGAACAGGCCGATCGTGCGGACCACGGTATACCGAAGCACCCGCTTCCAGGTCGGCACACCACCCTGATGCCTGGTTTCCTGGGCCGGCGCTGCGGCAACGGCTTGCTGCGCCATAAACCGCTCCTCCTTACGGGAATCCCAACATGGTATGGCTTGATTGTACCAGGTCGGGGAACAAACAGCCCCCTTCCCGGCATGGGAAGGGGGCTGTTGGGGTCATATGGGCAGGTTACGGCGTGAGGCCGAAGTCATAGTCGGCCAGCGCGGGGATGCTCACGGCCTTGGAGGTCACGGCCACCTCCAGGCGGTAGGAGCCGGGCTCCGCATCGGCCAGCGCGTCCGCGGTCAGGGTCACCCGGAAGAGGCCATCCTCCACGGCCTCAGCCTCGCCGCTGGTCACCAGGTTGTTGTTCTCGTCGAAGACCAGGTACTTGACGCCCTCGATCATGTCCAGCGGGTAAGGCTGGTCCTTGTACGTGACCTTCACGTCGAAGGTCGCGCCCTCGGCCGCGGAGACGGTGTCGGGACCCTCGATGACCGCGGTGGCAATCATCGGCTCACCGAAGCGGGCCCACTTGTCGCGCGGGTCGGGGAAGTTCGGGTTCTGCTTCAGGACCAGCACCTTCTCGGTCGGGTAGACCTTGGCCACGTAGAAGGGGCCGGTGCCGATCCAGAAGTGACCCATTTCCTCGACCCAGGCCTTGTAGTTGGCCCAGCGCTGTTGGGCTTCCTCTTCGGTGATGTACTCACCCAACACGTTCTTGTAGGGGATGAAGTTCTCCTCAGCGGCCTGGTCCAGGTACTTCTTGAGGATTTCGATGCTGGGGCCGCTCAGGTAGTTGAGCCATTCGACCTCCAGGTTCTTGGCCTTGTCTGCAGAGAAGGCACCCTCTTTGTTCTCCTCGGCCAGCAGGCCGACGGCCACCGCATGCCACGCAGCCTCACCAAAATCGGTGTTGGGCCACAGGGTGACCACGGTGTTCTCGGCGTCCAGGGCGAAGGTGTCCGTGTAGTACTCGAAGGTGAAGGGGTCGGTGGAGATGATCTTCAGGCCCTTGAAGGTCTTGAGGAAGGACTCCACAGCGGGCTTGGCGGATTCGTCGAAGTAGGGGCTGTCCTCCTTACCCCGGTCCAGATCCAAGATGAAGCCGAAGATGAAGTCCGCGGGGCTGAAGGGGCTGCCATCGTGCCACTTGACCTTTTCGTACAGGTCCGCGGGATAGGTCACCACGATCTTGACCTTGGCCGTGGCGCCATCAGGGAAGCGCTCCGCCGCGGTGATGAAGCGCTGCTCCTTGGCGTCCCAGTCAGCCCAGGCGTCCTCGGGCACCTGGATTTCATCCACGAACTCCAGGGTCACCCAATCCAGGGTCTTGCGGATGGGCGTACCGTTGACCGCATACACTTCGGCCTTCTCAATGCGCTCCGGCCAGGCCAGGCCCGTGTACGGGTCAGGCATCAAGCCATCGTCCACCGTAGCCCGGATGGCCTGCATGTCGTAAATCCAGTCGGAGCCGTTCACCGGGTTCCACGGGTCTACGAAGAGGTCGGCGTTAATCCAGCGGATACCCAGCTTCCCGGCCTTATCGATGGTGAAGGGCCACAGGGCCGAACCAGAGACGCCACCCGCCAGGTCATAGGCCACGGACACGTCCTTGTTCACCACAGAGAAGGACTTCTGGTCCACCAGCCAGACCCGGACGGAGTCCTGCAAGGACAATTCCAAGGCCCGGCGGAAGAGTTCATCCCGCTCATCCAACGTAGCGAAATCGTTATTGGCCAGGCGTTCGGCAATCTCGTCGAACTCCGGCGCAGGCTTATAGGCCTGCCACAAGGGCACGCCAATGCCACGCGGGGTGTAGAAGAAGTCGAAGTTGTCACCCTGGTCCCGGTCCACCGCGGTGGTGATCCAGCCACCGGTGTAGATGTGCCACTGGCCTTCAGCCGGGTCACCGCCAATCCAGATAGGCGAAGCCTCTTTGGAGGTCTTGTACTGCCGATCGACGGTGAAGCCCAGGTCTTCCAGCTGGTTGGCCACGTAATCGCCAATCTGCTTGCGCTCGTCCTCGACGCGGATGAGCATGATGATGGTGACCGGTTCATCCTTGTAGTACCACTTGCCGTCCCGCATCTCCGCGCCGAGCTTCTCCATTTCCTCGGTAATCACCTGCTTGGCCATTTCCGGGTTGTAGGCGTACTTGGCTTCCAGCTCCCGGACCTTGTCGATGTAGCGGGCATAGTCAGGGAACGCGCTGGTAATGGGCAGGTACTTGGGCACTGCCAAACCGCCCATGATTTCCTGGGCGATGTAATTGCGGTCCACCAACCAGTTCATGGCCTCGCGAATGCGGGGCACGGAGAAGGGGTTGAGCTTGCCGTTATTGAACTCGGGGCCCACGGGGTTGAAGGTCAGCTCGTTGTAGACCCCAAAGAACTCCAGGGGCTTGATGTTGGGGTCTTCCTGGACGGTCTTGTAGATTTCCGGATTGCTCACGGTGAAGGCGTAAACATCCACTTCCCCAGCCTGCAGACGCTTAATTGCGGCCTGGGGGTCACCTTCCACGCCGAAGACCACCTCGTCCTCGGCGGCTTCCAGCACGAAAGGCGTCGGCGTCGGGGTAGGGGCTTCCGTAGGCTCTTCGGTCGGCTCCGGCGCCTTGGTCGGCGCCTTGGTCGGTGCAGCGGCCTTGGTGGGGGCCTCGGTGGGCGCTTCGGTGGGGGTCGGTGTCGGCTGGCATGCCGCCAGAACCAACGCAAGCACCGCGAGCACCAACCAGAACCACCCGCTCTTTCGTAACATCGAAAACCTCCTTCCTCCAAGATGGGGTTTGCCTTGTACGGCGAGTATCTCTAATACCATAAAGGGGGGACGTTGTAAAGGCGGATTTTCCGCGCACAATTCTCGAAATTCCGCGCCATCAGCCGTTGTTCTGATTTTCGTAAACGCCGGTAGACAGCCGTCCGCACACCCCTATAATAGTAAGCGACGTGGGGATGCTTGGGTTCGACGGGAGGCGCTGGGTCGCGGACTGCGGGCCGAGGTGCGCCGCCTCGTAAAACAGGCGCAAGGCACAAAGAAGTGCCGCTCCTGCGAATGTCGCCACCCTGCCCGTGGCCGCGTAAGCGCCGCGGCAGGGTTGCCCTCAAAGATGAGGGCACGTCCTACCTCACCGTCCCCGGCCGGTGGGGATAGGGCGGCGGAAAGCCGGGGTGCCCTCGGGGAGGGCCGCGGCCCCGAGGAAAGACCGTAAGCGGCTTGGCCCAGGGTCGCCCTTGGTCGGCTGTGGGCCCCTGGGCGACAGCAAACAGCCGACTACGCCCGTAGAAGGTCCGACGACCGGCCCTTCCGGACGCGGGTTCGAGTCCCGCCATCTCCACCTGCGAGAAGGTGCCAACGCACCTTCTCGATTTTTCTTAAAACAACAGCGCACGGCGATCCCCTTTGCCCCAACGGGAGGCACCCATGCAAGATGCCCTACAAAAGGTGCTGGCCTTTCACCAGGCCTTCGAGGCCTACATCGCGCCCCAGCCCACCGCCCGTATCCCCGAACGGGTCCGGGAACTCCGCATCCGGCTCATCCGGGAGGAACTGGAAGAATACATCCAGGCGGCCCGGAACCAGGACCTGGTCGCGGTGGCCGATGCCTTGATGGACCTGCTCTACGTGGTCCTGGGCACCATCGTGGCCCATGGCCTGCACCCTGTGGCCCCGGCCCTGTTCGACGAAGTCCACCGCAGCAATATGAGCAAACTGGGGCCCGACGGCCGTCCCTTGCGCCGGGAAGACGGCAAGGTCCTCAAACCCCCCACCTTTTCCCCGCCCGATCTGGCCCGGATTCTGAAACCCTGGCTGGAAGAAGCGTCCGCCTGACCCCGCGGCGTTTCAAGGACGCGCCTACGTACCAAACCGGATGTGCAAACGCCCCTGGTCATCGTAGTGGTACAGCGCGTGGAACAGGGGCATGCCAGGCCGCCACGTGAGCACGCGGGGCAGCAGGATATGCAGGTCCTCCACCAAAGGCAGGGTGTGCAACTCGGCTGGATCGACCCAAACAGGCGTCCCTTCCGGGGACGCGATGGGGGAAACTTCTGAAGTCAGTTCGGCCCGGAAGACGAAGAGCAATACCCCGGGGTTCCGGCCCGTATCGATGAACACGGTGCCGCACATGTGCATGGACTCCGGGGTGATGCCGGCTTCCTCACGCAGTTCGCGGCGGGCCGCGGTCAGGGCATCTTCCCCCGGAAGCACATGGCCCCCAAAGCCGTTGAGCCGGCCCGCCCAAAGCCGCTTGTGGGCCGCGCCCTTGAGCAACAACACCCGCTCGCCCAGTACGGGGAAGATGAGCGTCCGGGGCACGACGGTGTAATCCGTTGCCCGCACCTTTTGAGGGTCTGCCATGGTCCTGGCTCCTGAAGGGAGAGTGGCAGGGACGGCTCGCGTCACTCCTGAAGCAACGTTCGGGCCAGGGCGAAGCCATACACGGAAACCGCGCCCCGGCGGAGCAACGCAGCCGCGGCCTCGTTCATGGTCGCGCCGGTGGTCAGGACGTCATCCACCAACAAGACCCGGCAACCATAGGCCTGGGCCTCGGCTTCAAAGGCGTCCCGCATGTTGGTCCAGCGGGCGGTGCGCTCCAGGCCGACCTGACTTGGGGTATCCCGCACCCGGCGCACAAGGTGGGGGAAATAGGGTAACTCCAGGGCCCGCGCGACGCGTTCGGCCCACAAGGCCACCTGGTTGTACCCCCGCGCCCGCTGCCGGGCCTCGGAAAGGGGCACCGGCACCACGCACGATACCGGCCAGTGCAGCCTCTGCAAGTAACGGGCTGCGGCTTCGGCGAAGAGCAAAGCCAGGCCCCGGTCCCGACGGTATTTCAACTGTTGAATGGCCTGCCGCCAGGGGCCCTCGTACACAGCCAGGGCCTCAGCCCGCAACAGGCGCCACCGGGGGTGACGGCAATGGGGGCAGGTCACGTCTTCCGAAGGGAGTGGCATGGCACAACGGGGGCACCGGGGCTTGGGCAAAGGCTGCACCTTCTGGCTACACGAAGGACAGAGCCGGTACCCCGTTTCCCCGCATCCCGCACACCGGGGTGGAAACAACGCATCCCAAACCTGCCAGAAACCATCGGCCAGCCGCAAACGCCAGTCCATCGGAGGTGTTCAAATCATGCCGCCCACAAAGGGGCCAACGACGACTACCCACCCATGGCACCGAACACGCCCGACTTGAACACGATGAAGCACGCCGGACCCAACAGGATGATGAACATGGCCGGCATGACCAGGAAGGCCAGGGGGAAAATCATTCGGATGGGCGCTTGATGGGCCTCCTCCTCGGCCCGCTGCCGACGTTTGAGCCGCATCGCGTCGGATTGCACCTTGAGGATGTTGGAAAGGTTGACGCCCAGCTGTTCCGCCTGCACGATGGCGGCCACGAAGCTGGAAAGTTCGGGCAGCCCCACCCGCTCGGCCATGTCCTTGAGGGCTTCACTGCGGGGTTTCCCCAGTTGGATATCTCGCAAGACCCGCGCGAACTCCAGGGCCAGTTCGTTCTCCCATTTGTCCACAATCTGCTGCAACGCGCCGTCGAAACTCAAGCCGGCCTGCACGCCCACGGTAATCAGGTCCAGGGCATCGGGCAGGGCCTTGAGAATCATGCGTTGCCGCTGACGAATGCGCCGTTGCACGTAGAGGAAGGGCAGGTAATAGCCCAGAAAGCCGAACATGAGCACCATGAGCAGGCCGAAACGCCGCGCGGCATCCGGGTTCGCGAAACGGAGCACGAACAACGCCAGGGCAATCATCATCACGCCCAGAAGCAGGCGCAGGCCCAGGAACACCGCGGGGTCCATCTTGGAACGCAACCCGGCCCGAATCAGGTCCAGTTCCGCCGAAGCCAACATCCGCTGAGGCGTGAAGCGCAGCAGCACGTTGCCGATGCTACGGGCCAGGGGGTAGAGCACCCGCTCGCTGAAGGGCTGCCGCAGTTCCAGTTCTTCGATGGAGCGGATGTTGAGTTCCCGTCCTTCTTCCAGGTAAGCGAAAACCCGGGTTTCTACGTCCTCTTCCGCCTGTTGCGCCCGGATGGCTGCCCAAACCAGAAACCCCCCCAGGGCCAACAGAAGCAGAAGGGCCAGCAAAATCACCAGCACGTTCATCGCTACACCTCGATTTCGCCCAGTTTGCGCATGGTGAAGTACCCTGCAATCACCAGCATCGCGGCCAGACCCAGGACCGCGTACCCAGCCAGCCCGTTGTTCAGGAATTCACCCATGTAGTTGGGCGCAATCCGCAGAATACAAAGGAAAAGGAAGACGGGAACCAGGGAAAGCACCAGGCCCGAAAGCCGCGCCTGCGCGGTCATGGCCCGGATTTCGCCCTTGAGGCGGATGCGCTCCCGGATGGTATCCACCACGGTTTCCAACAACTCGGTCAAGGGGCCGCCGATTTCCCGGTTGATTTTCATGGCCGTGACCACCAGGTCCAGGTCCTCGCTGGGGATGCGCTTGACCAGGTTGTCCAGCGCGTCCTCCATGGGAATCCCCAGTTGCACTTCCTGGACCAGACGCCGGAACTCCTCGCCCGTGGGCGGCGGCATTTCCTTGGCCACCGCGTCCATGGCCTGAAGCAGGGAGAAACCAGCCCGCAGGCTGTTGATGAGCAGGTTGAGGGTATCCACCAGCTGACTTTCGAACTGGAGCACGCGGCGCCGCTGCCGGAACTTGACGTACCAGCCAAAACCGAAGAAGCCCAATACCAGGCCCAACAGGGTGAACAGCAAACGCAACCGTCCCCCGAAGATGAACCCCAAAAGCCCCCCGATGACCACGGCCATGGCCCGCATCAACAGGTACTCTCCGGGGCGCAGTCGCAGCCCGGCCCGGCTGAGTTCCCAGCGTAAGTTCTCCCACCAGGAGGTCTGCTCCAAACGCCGGTTCAGTTCCTCCAGCCGGGCCTGTTCTTCCAGCTGGCGGGCCGTTTCCCTCATGACGGCCCGCTCTTCGGGGGACATCATGGACTCCAGGCGCTCCAGCTCCCGGCGGGTGCTCAAGGTGCTCACCACGATGCCCACCAGAAGCAGGAACACCACGCCAATGCCGGCAACGATGGCCAGCATCAGCGGGTCCGAAAGCAGGGGCTGCAGCAGAGCCGTCAGGGCAGCCATACCACCGCCTTTCCCAAAAGCATTTGTTGGGGGAAGGTGGAAAGCACCTTTCCCCCGGGCTTTGCGCTATCGCCGGGACGCAACCCCGATGCCGAACACCGAAGGCGGCAGGTAGATGCCGGCCTCGCGGAAGCGGTCCATGAAGCGGGAACGCAAGCCCGTGGGCTTGAGCCGCCCATGCACCTTGCCATCCCGGTAGCCCTGATGCTCGAAGGCGAAGATGTCCATCATCTGAATCACGTCGCCTTCCATGCCGGTGATTTCGGAAATCCGGGTCACTTTGCGGCTGCCGTCCCGCATGCGTTCTGCGAACACAATCACATCCACCGCGGAGGCGATTTGCTCCCGGATGGCCCGGTCGGGCAGTTCCACACCGGCCATCAGGCACATGGTCTCCAGGCGGGAGATGGCATCCCGCGGGCTGTTCGCGTGCAGGGTGCTCATGGAACCATCGTGGCCGGTGTTCATGGCCTGGAGCATGTCCAGGGCCTCGCCGCCACGCACCTCACCCACGATGATGCGGTCCGGGCGCATCCGCAGGGAGTTGATGACCAGCTGGCGGATGGTGATTTCGCCCTTGCCTTCGATGTTGGGCGGCCGGGATTCCAGGCGGACCACGTGTTCCTGCCGGAGCTGCAGTTCGGCCGCGTTCTCGATGGTGATGATGCGCTCATCGTCCGGAATGTAACTGGAAAGGATGTTGAGCAAGGTGGTTTTCCCGGACCCCGTACCGCCAGCCACGATGATGTTCAAGCGGGAGACCACCGCGGCCTTGAGATACTCCAGGGCTTCGGGGGTCAGGCTTCCCAGCCGGATGAGGTCTTCCGCGGTCAGCGGCGTACGGAAGAACTTCCGGATGGTAATCGTCGGGCCGTTGAGGGCGATGGGGGGAATCACCACGTTCACACGGGAGCCATCGGGCAGGCGGGCGTCCACGTAGGGTGTAGATTCGTCCACGCGGCGGCCCAGGGGGGCCAGAATCCGCTCGATGATGCGCATCACATGGTCGTCATCCTGGAACTGAACGTTGGTTTTGTAGAGTTTGCCCTTGCGCTCCACGTAAACCTGCTTGGGCCCGTTGACCATGATTTCGGTGATGGTGTCGTCTTCCAGTAGGGGCTGCAGCGGGCCGAAGCCCAAAATTTCCGCAACAATTTGTTCGAAAAGCCGCTGCCGTTCGGTCCGGGAAAGCAGGATGTTTTCTTGCTGCAGAATCTGGTCCAGCAGTTCCCGGATGGTGCGCTTGACCTCGTCGGCCTTGGTCAGGTCCAGGTTGGGGTCCAGTTGGTTGAGCAGGCGGTTCTGGACCCGCCGGAGCAGGTCGCTCTGGACCTGCTGCCGCGTACTTACCCGCTGCTCCTGCGGGCGCAACACCGGCCGTTTCGTGTTCCCCGAGCCTCCCTGTCCGGAATCCTTGGACAGTCGTCTGAGCAAAGACATGACACCCTCCACCTTTTGGGGAAATGTGCGGCGCTGCTGGTCAACGCATGCGCTTGTATTGTGCCCCAGGGGGACGGGCAAAGCAAGGGCGCGGCAGGCGGCCGCCTGGGTATCCAATATGAAGATGGACTGGAATTACGGCAAAATCCCTTCTCGCACGGGGCTTTCGAATTATACTGGCTTATACGTTTTCGCCAGGCGATTTGCCCAATCCCACGGCATGGACGCCACTGACCACAGGAGGAAATATGATGCAGCGGGTGGACCCAATTCCCGTGGACGTGCTGATTACCAACGGCATCGTGCTGACCATGGACAAGCAGGGCACCATCTACGAACCCGGGGCCGTGGCTGTTCGCGATGGCGCGGTGGTCGCGGTGGGGGAAGACCGGGAACTCCGGTCCCGCTACCAGGCGAAGGAAACCATCGACGCGCAGGGCCGGGTGGTGATGCCGGGCCTGGTCAACGCCCATACCCACGTCCCCATGACCTTGCTCCGGGGCCTGGCCGACGACCTGCGCCTGGACGTCTGGCTCCTGGGCTACATGATGCCCGTGGAACGGGCCTTCGTTTCCCCGGAATTCGTCCGCCTGGGGACGCTCCTGGCCGCGGCTGAACTCATCCGCAGCGGGGTAACCACCTTCGCAGATATGTACTACTTCGAGGAAGAGGTGGCCCGGGCCACCGCGGAGGCCGGCCTGCGGGCCG
Source organism: Anaerolineales bacterium (assembly GCA_026991215.1). Lineage (GTDB taxonomy): Bacteria > Chloroflexota > Anaerolineae > Anaerolineales > DRMV01 > S139-71. The sequence continues at coordinate 1,858 of JALXBY010000248.1, read as the reverse complement.
TGTGCGGCCAGACCGTGCTCAAGTTCCCCGCACCCGATGCGCCTTCCTTTGAAGAAGGTATGGAACGGGCCGAAGCCTTCATCCAGGCCTGGAAGGGGCATCCCCTGATTGTGCCCGCGATTGCTCCCCACGCGCCCTATACCTGCACTGGGGAAATGCTCCGTCGTGCGGCCCAACTCGCCCTGAAGTATGACGTACCTTTGCACATCCACCTGGCCGAGACCGCGCAGGAAGTGGCCGACATCCGGGCCGAGCACAACATGCCGGTCATCCCCTACGTCAAAAAGCAGGGCCTGTTTGAGGCCAAGGTCATCGCCGCGCACTGCGTCCACATCGACGAAGGAGAAATGTACACCCTCAAGCACCACAACGCGGGCGTGGCCCACAACCCCTCCTCCAACCTCAAACTGGCTTCGGGCATCGCGCCCGTGGCCCGGATGCTCGAAGTCGGCCTGGCCGTGGGCATCGGCACCGATGGCCCTGCCTCCAACAACGACCTGGACATGTTCGAAGAACTGCGCCTGGCCGCGCTGCTGGCCAAGGGCGCAACAGGCGACCCCACGGTATTGCCCGCGGAAACCGTGTTGCAGATGGCTACCCGCCTGGGTGCGCGGGCCCTGCACTTGGAGGACCGCATCGGTTCCCTGGAACCCGGCAAGCGGGCTGACCTGATTCTGGTGGACATTTCCCCGGTGCACAACCAGCCCCGCTTTCGGCGGAACCCCAGGGGCATCTACGCCCAGCTGGTCTATGCGGCCAAGTCCACCGATGTGACCGACGTGATGGTCGAAGGCCGCTGGTTGATGCGGGACCGCCAGTTGCTCACGGTCGATGTGGAGGAACTGCTGGCCCAGGCCCAGGACGTGGCCCGCCGCATCGACGCATTCCTCATCGAACGAGAGCGTTCGGTGCACGCCAAGCTGGTGGCCCTGGAACAGGCCCGGGAAGAGGAGAGTTACGAGGTCCAGGTCAAGGTGCCGGTAGCCGACCCCGAAGCCGTGCTCCGGGCCGTGCACACCCATCCCGAAATCGACATCCTCTACACCCGCCACTACCGCCAGTACGATACGTACTTCTTCTTCGACGACGAAGAGCAGGTGCTGCGCTATCGGGAGGACGTGTATCTGGACGCCCAGGGACGCACCACGCGCGCCCGCTACCGCCTGACCCTGATTGGCCCCTCCCGGGTGCGGGAATACCCCCACGCCATCGGCCTGTACCGAAGCCGGTACCTGGCCCCCGCGACCCACAGCCTGCGCTTCTACCGGGAGTATTTCCGACCCCAGCGGGAGGTCTCCATCGTGAAGGAACGCCGGCGCTGGAAAGTGCGCTTCCAGGGCACCGAGTTCTACCTGAACCTGGACCGGGTGGAGCAACCCCCACTGGGGACATTCCTGGAAATCAAGGCCCGGACCTGGAGCGCCCGGGATGCCGAGGAAAAGGCCCGGGCCATCGAAGCCCTGCTGCAGGCCCTGGGCCTGGCGGACGTCCCGCCAGTGCGGGAAGAGTACTGGCAGATGGCAGCCGACCGCGGAGAGCAGTGAGCAATCAGTAGTGAGCAGTGAGCAGTGAGCAGTCAGCAATCAGCAGTAAGTATGTTGAGTGCTTGAAGGAGGAACACGAATGCTGAAACCGCCAACGGCCGACCGCCGACCGCCGTCCGCTGACAGCCGACAGCCGACCGCCGACAGCCGACCGCTGTCCGCCGACCGCCTGCCCCCCTTTCTCGCCACGTGCTATCGGCAGCCCACACCCTACACGCCGGTGTGGTTCATGCGGCAGGCCGGGCGGTACATGCCCGAATACCGGGCGTTGCGGGAGCGCTACGGCCTGCCGCATGAACCACACCGGCGTGTAG
>JALXBY010000247.1 GCA_026991215.1 Anaerolineales bacterium | reverse complement strand
CGCCGTTTACGGAACCCCCTCCCCCTGGCCGCCTGATTCGGCAACTTTTGCACGCACCCTTATCGCCGAAAGCCACACACCCAACGCCGCAGACCTGGTCGCTTCGGGATGGCTTGAAGAAGTTGGTTTTTCCGGTGAAGAAGTAGAGCAGGTGTTGGACTTGGTCAAAAGATGGCGCCGGGTTTCCACCAACGATCTGTTCGCTTTCTTCGCGGCACGCAGGGAGCAGGCCATTCTGCTCACCGGTGATAAGGCCTTACGCCGTCTTGCCGAGCAACATGGGGTGGAAGTACACGGCATCTTTTGGCTTTTAGAGCAGATGGTAGTCCATAAAATCATTCCTCCTGATAGGGCGGCTCAGGCTTTGCGCCGTATGCGGAGGCAAGGGAGCCGTCTACCTGAGCACCTATATAACCAGTACCTTGCCCGTTGGGAATCCCCATGAGTGCGCCAACGTGCTTCACTTCCCTTCCCCTCAAGCTTCGCTACACCAGTGGTGCCGATGACCTGTTGCAGGCATTCTACATCCCGGTGCTGAAACGGGCCCGGCATTACGACCGGGCCGTGGGCTTTTTCTCCAGCAACGCACTGGTGGTCGCGGCCCAGGGCATTGCCCACCTCATCGCCCATGGCGGCACCATGCGCCTGCTCATCGGCGCGCAGCTCAGCCCCGAGGATGCCGAAGCCATCCGCCGGGGGGAAGAGGAGCGGGAGCGGGTCCTGGCCTCGGCACTGGCCCGCCTGGTGCCCGACCCCGAAACCCTGGCCGACCGCATCGCGCGGCAGCGCCTGGAGGCCCTGGCCTGGATGGTGGCCAGCGGCACCCTCCACATCCGGGTGGTGCTTCCCCAGCAGGGCACCCAGGCCGCCCTCTTCCACGTGAAATACGGCGTGCTGACCGATGCCTGCGGCCACCGCATCGCCTTTCAGGGCAGCATTAACGAGACCGCTTCCGCCTGGCAGGCCAATTACGAGGAGTTCTCCGTGTTCTGCTCTTGGAAGCCGGGCGAGGAGGCGCGAGTGGAGGACTTCCGGCAGGAGTTCCAGCACATCTGGGAGAACCGCCACCCCTTCTGGCGGGCCTACCCCATCCCTGAAGCCGTGCGCCGGCGCCTGCTCGAATACACGCCCAGGGAACCTCCGGCCCATGACCCGCTGGAAGCTCAGTACGCAGCCCCCCTGATGCGCGAGAAGCCCGAGGAAACCAAATTGGCTCCGGGCCCCATCCTGGCTCGCTTCCTGCGGGATGCCCCCCACTTCCCCAACGCGGACCGGCTGGCTCTGGTTACCTCCGCGGTCCATCCCTGGCCCCATCAGCGGTTCATTCTGCAGCACATCCTGGAGCGGTATCCCCAGCGGTTCCTGATTGCCGATGAGGTGGGCCTGGGGAAGACCATCTCCGCGGGCCTGCTCCTGCGCCAGCTGTGGCTGATGGGCCTGGCCCGCCGCGTGCTCATCCTGGCGCCCAGGTCCCTGCTCCGGCAGTGGCAGGAAGAGCTGTACGAGAAGTTCAACCTCTCGGTGCCCATCTATGACGGTCGGGCCTACCGGTTCTGGGACGGTCGCCAGGAACCGGCCCCTGCAGACCCGGACGCGTGGGAAGCGAAGTCCTGGTTGCTGGCCTCGGCCCAGATGGCCCGCCGCCGCGAGCGGCGGGAAGCTTTGTTGCAGGCCGCGGCCTGGGACGTGGTCGTGGTGGACGAGGCCCACCACGCCCGCCGCCGGGATTTCCTTGACCTGCATCGCTACCGTCCCAATCAGATGCTTACGCTCTTGCAGGAATTGAGCTATCGGACGGAATTTCTGCTCCTCCTCACGGCCACACCCATGCAGGTTCACCCGATTGAGGTCTGGGACCTTCTTTCCCTGCTGGGCTTAAGTGGGAGCTGGGCCTTGCGTCGGGGTTTGGCCTTCGTGGAGTACTTCCAGGCCATGATGTCTTCCCCGGTGGACTGGCGCCGTGTACTGCCGCTCCTGCGGGATGAATGGAGCCTGGCCGAAGATGACGAACGGGACCGGGACCTGAAGGCCCTCCAGCTGACAGGTCCCCAGCGTCAACGTCTGGAGCGCTTCTTGCGTCTGGGCCGGGTGGACCTGCATGGCTTACCCGAACATCAGCGCAAAGTTCTGGAAAAGGGGTTGAAGCGCCTGGCCCGGCGTTATACCCCTTTACGGCGCTTGGTCCTGCGCCATACACGCGAGACCTTGCGCATGTATCGCGAACGTGGGCTGTTGCAAGAACCCATTCCCCGGAGGCGGCCCTTCCCTCGCTGGATTCCCATGCGGGAAGCGGAGCAAGCCTTATATCGAGAGGTGAGTGAATACATCGCCGCTTTTTATCGGCGCTATGAGGAAACCCGAAAAGGCCTGGGCTTTGTGCTCACCGTCTATCGTCGGCGCCTGACCAGTAGCCTTTACGCCCTGCGGCGTAGCCTGGAACGCCGTTTGCAAGCCTTGCAGCGGGCACAACAGATTCTGGAACCGGAAGACGAACTCAGCGCGGAGAGCCTGTTGTTAGGTGAAGATGTGCCGGAGGAGGCCGTGTCCTTGGCCCAAATACCCGACACCCTCCGCCAGGAGGAGATTCGTGCTCTGGAAAATCTCTTAGACCGCCTTGTTTTTCTGGGGGATTACGATTCCAAAAGTGAGCAGTTGCTTGAGGATTTGCGGGAGATTTTCCAGCGCCGTGACCGAGTGTTGGTGTTTACCCAGTACACGGATACCCTGGACTATCTGCGGGAACGATTGGTAAAGGTGTACGGTCGTGCTGTAGCCTGCTACAGCGGTCGAGGGGGTGAAATGTGGAACGGTCGGGAATGGGTCTCCGCGACCAAGGAACAGGTGAAAAACGCGTTCCGGGAGGGAGAGGTTCGCCTCCTGCTGGCCACGGATGCCGCCAGCGAGGGCCTGAACTTGCAGACCTGTGGGGTGCTCATCAATTACGACATGCCCTGGAACCCTATGCGGGTGGAACAGCGCATTGGTCGCATTGACCGTATCGGACAAATCCATGACGAAGTCTGGATTTATCACTACTTTTACCAGGACACCATTGAGGAAAAGGTTTACCGACGTCTGGGCGAGCGTATTGGGTTCTTTCAACAAGTGGTAGGTCCATTGCAACCCATTCTCATGCGGGTCGAGGACGTCATTCAACGGCTGGCCGTGCTTCCACCCAAAGAACAGGAAGTGGCCTTACAGAGGGCCCTGGCCGAATTGGAACAAGAAGTGCCAACGCTCTCGCTGAATTTGGATGAATGGGTGGAGCCGACCCGCGTCAAAACCGAAGAAGCAACGCCGCCCTGGACGCCCGACACATTGGAAGCCTGGGTTCGGGAAGAGCCGAACTTACGCGGGGCGTTGCGTCCTCTTGACCCCGAAACCTCTCGGTACGAACTCCGTCTTCCCGATGGCCAGCACGGACAGGTGACCTTTCGACCTCAGGAATTTGAAGCCCACCCCAACACTGTGGCGCTTCTCTCCTATGGTCATCCCTGTTGGGACGTCTGGCTGGAATCCCTGGCAGGTTCTTTACCCTATGTTTCGCATACACCGACTTCGCCAAGGTTGCTCATCCTGCGGGTACGGGAGCGTCCGCCGCTGACCGTGTGGTATGTACGAACCGCGGAGGGTGGCATCCATCGCATCACAACGCTGGACCGTTTGCGAGCCATCTTGGGCCGTTGGTCCTCCCTGATGCCTTGGGATGACAACGCCGTAGCCGAAGCCGAGGCGGATTTCCGCCGTCTTCTTCAAGCGCGAAGAGCCCGATGGATAAAAAACAGGGAGCAACTGGCCAGATTGTGGAAACAGGCCCTGCTGGCCCGCGGTCGCGAGCTCTGGCAGCGATGCACGTCGCTGCTTCTTTTCCACCTGGAACGACAGCCCCTGTTTCGGAGCCAGGTTTCTCTGGGCCAGTTGTGGCAAACGATTCGTGCTTGGGGAGAGCCTTTTGACCGCTTATGGCAGTTTCTGAGGGCCGAACAGGTGAACGAGGCTTTCGACCTGACCGCGACTCGGGAGGTTTTGCAGTCCATGAAGCCCCGAGAAGGACGTCCGGAGAATTTCGCCCGAGTTCGTGCCTCCCTCAAGACCCAAATTCAGCGCTGGCTGAACGAATGGGACCGTTTTCAGAAATGGCAGACGGAACGGGAAGCCGAAATTTCAATCGAGCATATATGGATGTAGTCATCACTCCCCCACCACCCCCATCGCCCGCCAAAGCCGCAGCAGGCGGATGCACCGGACGCAGGACCAGGGGCTTTCGCCGAACCAGCGGGCCAGGCTTTCCCGCAGGGCCTCCCGTGGGACCGGACGGCCCACCAGCGCCTGCCACAACGGGCGAAATTCGGGCTGCCGCAGGGCCAGGGCCGTAGCCAGAACCCCTTGCGTCCTCCCCGTGAAGTGCCAGCCGCCGCTGGCATCCGCGCACAGGCTGCGGCCCGTATCCCAGGCCAGGCCTAAGGGGTTCCAGCAGGCCGGGCTGTTGGCCGCCTCCTGCCAGAGGGTCAGCATCTGCAGGCGTCGCGGCGTCGCCGGGAGGTCCAGGGTTTCCAGCAGGTCCAGGAAGAAGGCTTCTTCCACCCCGCGACCCAGGGGGCACCGGCGGGGTCGGCATGTCCCGCCTTCCTGCGCGGGGGAAGGTCCATCGACCCGGTTCCCCGCCAGGGCCAGCCAGCGCTGGACCAGGCTCTGGCACCGCGGGCCGCAGCGGTTGGGCCGACCGCTGTGCCACAGGCTCAGCGCCCGCTCCAGGGCCTGCCGCTGAACCGCTTCCCCGCGCAGCAGGTCCCGGATGGCCGCGGCCTGGGGCAGGCCCAGGCCGGCAGCCGTGGCATACACGCCCATGGCCGGGTCCCGGTAATGGACCTGGCCGGTGGCGGCCCGCTGGCTCCATCCGGGCATGGCCCGGTACAGGCCCAGGGGGTTCCAGCAGGCTTGGCCCTTCGTATACGCCTGCCAGGTCAACAAAATCCGCACGTTCGTGTTGCTCGTGGGCAGGCCCGCGGCCCGCAGCACCTGGACGAAGAAACTTCGCGGCACTTCCTGCCCCGTCAGGCACGGGGGCGTGCATTCCGGGCAGGTTTCCCCCTGGGGCCGGCGGCCTTGGGGCCGTCCAGACCCATCGAACAGCACCGCGACCCGGTCCCCCTCGGGCGCGAGCAGCGCCCAGGCTTCGACGAAGTGCCATCCTGGGTGCAGCGTCACGACCTCTTCGGTCACCCGCTGCCCATCGACCCACAGGAGCAGCGCCTCGCCGCCCAGCCGCCGCAGTTTCGGCTGGGGGCCGCCGAGGTAACGCCATCCCCGCCAGTGCAGGAGCACCGCGCCGGGCGCCTCGGCCTCCATCTGGGCCTCGATGGTGGGGACGCAAGCCGTCCGGCGCTGGGGACCGGCTGGCAGCGTCAGTTGCCAGACGTACAGCCGGAACCACCCATCGGGGCAGCGGGGGGCCGGCCGTGGGCTTTCCTGCCACAGCCAGGCCCACTCCTGCAGCAACGCGGGGCAATAGCCGCCGCAGCCCGTGGCCAGGCCCCGAATCCAGTACCCTAAGGAACGCTCCAGGGCCTTGCGGGGGAACACCCGGCCCGCGAGGAAGGTCCGCAGGCCCTCGTACATGGGCAGTTGCAGCGTCTCCACCGTGGCCTGGATGCCCATCTGCCGGGTCGGGTAGTGCTGCACCCGCCGGCTGTTGTAATCGCAGCGCCAGTTGGGGAGCAGGCGGGCCACGGCCAGGGGGTTCCAGCAGGCTCGACTTTGTTCATACCCTGCCCAGTGCCGCAAAGCCTGGACCGCCATGGGGGAAACCGGCAGGCCGGCCTGTTCCAGCACTTCCTGGTAGAAGGCGGCATCGACCCGGTACCCCGGCACGCAGCCCACAGGGGGGCAGGTGAACCGCCGCGGCCGGACCCCACGCTGCATGGCCAGGGCCGCACCGCTCAAAAGCAAAAGGCCCAGGGCCAGCAACCGGGCCAGGCGCGGGGGCCGTGGGGCAGTCGGTTGGGCGTCCATGAGGGGCACCGTCGCGGTTCAGGCGTTTACGTTTCTTCCAAAGGGGGACCGGCAGGGGCCGAACCCGCCGCGTGGGAGGCCGTTGCCTCCGAAGACATGGGGGCTTCGGGCGGTTGGGGTGCGGCTTCCTGCTGTGGGGGTTCGGACCAGCGCAGGGTATCCAACAACAGCAACCCAATGCCCAGGGTGATGGCCACATCCGCCAGGTTGAACACGGGGAACCGGCCGATGGAGATGAAATCCGTGACGTAACCCCGCAGGAGCCGGTCGGTCAGGTTGCCCAGCGCTCCGCCCAGTTGCAGGGCCAGGGCCAGCCGCAACAGCCGGTTGCGGGCCATGCGGGGGTAGGCGTGCAGCAGCAACAGGGTGATGACCAGGGCCAGGACCACCCACAAGGTCGAATACCCCTGCAACAGGCCGAACACGCCGCCGGTGTTGTACCAGTGGACCAGGCGCACGGGAATGGGTTCCCAGAGCAAGGTGCGGCCCAGGCCCAGGGCAAAGTGGTTCCGCACCCAGGCTTTGACCGTCTGGTCCAGGGCCAGCACCCCGCCAGCAACGACGATGAGGAAAACGTAGTTGCGCAGTCGGGACATGGGTTTCGGCACTCCGGTGGCAAGGTGGCGTCGGCCCTTCAGCCGTGAATCAGGCCGGCGCGGGCCAGGCGGATGAGATACAGGGCCACGCCGGCCGCGACCGACGCGTTCAGCGAGGCTACCTTACCGTACATGGGCAGCCGGAGCAATACGTCACATCGCGTCCGGACCAGGGCGCGCAGCCCTTCCCCCTCGCTGCCCACCACCAGGGCCAGGGGCTGCGCGGCCCAACCCACGTCCCAGGGCTGGGCCGAAGGGCCGGCATCCAGCCCCAACACCCAAAGGCCGGCCTCCTTGAGCCGGTCGATGGCCTGGGCCAGGTTCGCCTGGGCGATGCGCAAATGCTCGCTGGCCCCGGCCGAGGCCCGCACCACCGTAGGCGTGACCCCGGCCCGCCGTCGGTAGGGCAGCACCACGCCGTGCACGCCGGTGGCCTCCGCGCTCCGCAAAATGGCCCCCAGGTTGCGGGGGTCCTGCACACTGTCGATGAGCAGGAGGAAGACCGGTTCCGCCTGGTCCTGGAGCCGGGCCAGCAGGTCGGGGAAGTCTACATAAGGGTACGGCCCCGCCTCCAAAGCCACACCCTGGTGCCGCTCGGCCACCGCGTCCAGGTCGGCCTTGGGGCGGAACTCCGGGGTCAGGCCCCGGCGGGGGGCCAGGTCCTGGACGATGTCGGCCAGCCGGCCCCGCAGTCGTGCGCCTTCGTAAACCCACAGGCGGTAAAAGGACCGGCGGCCGGCCCGCAGCGCCTCGTACACGGCCTGCCGGCCGTACAGCCACTCGCGCGTGGGAGTGTGCTCACGGCCCATGGGGGCGAAGACCTGTACAGGGCGTGCCGCGGCTACGCATTCTGGACCTCGGCCAGGGCCTGCTGGCACACCGGGCAGGCGGCCAGGTGTTGCCGGGCCGGTTCCCGGACCATGGCCACCATCCCCTCCAGCCCCATGGTTCGGCCCATGCTCAGCCGCGAGCCGAAGATGCGTTGGGGCAGGTCATCGGGCAGGTGGGCCACCTGCCAGGCCGGTGCGCCCGAACAGGCGTCGTCCAGGATTTTGGCCATGGCCATGGCCGAAAGGCCCTGGGGGTTTTCCACCGCGAAATAGTAGCGAAAGGCGTGCCCTTCCGGGGCTTCCACGGCCCACACGTAGGCCTGGGATTCGCAATGGGGCACCAGGTTGCTCTTGGGGTAAGGGGGCGTGGCAATCTCCGGCGGCACCGGCCGGAAGGCGTCGGCCAGTTCGATCAGGAACGCGTAGCGCTCCTGGGGGTCTTGCAGCCATTCCAGGGTCTCCAGGTATTCCCGCAGTTTGGGCGGCCAGAGGGCCGGGTTTTCCGAAGCCATGGGGCATCCTCCTCCAAGGGGGCTGCTCTGGTGAGGCAATCATAACGGAAAAAGGTGCCGTGGACGCGGGCCGTCCACAGCACCTTTGCACCCTGCCGGGAGGCTTGTTTGGCGACGCCGGTTTACCGTTCGATGGGGACGCCCACCAGGTTCCCCCACTCGGTCCAACTGCCGTCGTAGTTCCGCACGTTCTCGAAGCCCAGCAGGTACTTGAGCACGAACCAGGTGTGGCTGCTGCGCTCACCGATGCGGCAGTACACGATGACGTCTTCATCGGGCCGCAGGCCGGCCTCCTGCAGGTAGATGGCCCGCAGTTCCTCCGCGGGCTTGAAGGTGCCGTCTTCGTTCACCGCGCGGGACCAAGGGATGTTGACCGCGCCGGGGATGTGGCCGCCCCGCAACGCGCCTTCGTTGGGGTAACCGGGCATGTGCAACCGCTCGCCCCGGTATTCTTCGGGCGAACGCACGTCCACCAGGCGCTTGCCCGCCCGGACGTGGGCCAGGACGTCATCCCGAAAGGCCCGGATGGGCCGGTCGTTGCGCTCCGGCGCCCGGTACTCCGTGGGCGGGTACTTGGGCACCTCCCGGGTCAGGGGCCGGCCTTCGGCAATCCACTTCTGCCGGCCGCCGTCCATGATTTTCGCATTGGTGTGCCCGAACAGTTGAAAGACCCAGAAGGCATACGTGGCCCACCAGTTGTTCTTGTCGCCGTAGAAGACCACCGTGGTCTCCGGCGTGACGCCGATGCGCCGCATCAGCCGCTCGAAGGCCTCCCGGTCCAGATAGTCCCGGATGATGGGGTGGTTCAGATCCCGAACCCAGTCCACTTCCACCGCGCCGGGGATGTGACCGCTGGGGTAGACCAGGGGGTCTTCGTTGGATTCGATGATGCGCACGTTGGGGTCATCCAGATGCTCCGCCACCCACTCGGTGGTGACCAGCACCTCGGGATGGGCATACCCTTTGGCCAGGATGGGTTCCAGGCTCTTTTCGACCGTCCGCTGGGTCATGGTCCGCCTCCAATTTTCGAGATTTGTATCAACTCTATTTGGTGAAATCGAGTATACCAGAAGCCGCGCTTGCGGAAATGGGGGAATTGGCGGAATCCGGGTAGGGGTAGGGATAGGAGGGCAATGCCCTCCTCTACTCGGCTTCCCGCTTGACCGGATGGCCCCCGAACTTGTGCCGCATCGCGGCCAGGAGTTTGGCCGCGAAGGAGTCCTCCTGCCGGCTGACGAAGCGCATGAACAGGGAAAGGGCAATCACGGGTGCGGGCACGTCCTGATCGATGGCCTCGAACACGGTCCAGCGGCCTTCGCCGCTGTCGGCCACCCAGCCCTTGATGCCCTTGAGGTCCGGGTTTTCGGCCAGGGCCTGCGCGGTCAGGTCCAGCAGCCAGGAGCGAATCACGCTGCCGAAGCGCCAGATTTCCGCCACCTGGTGGAGGTCCAGCCCGAACTCCTGTTTGCTGCGGAGGATTTCGAAGCCTTCGGCCAGGGCCTGCATCATGCCGTACTCGATGCCGTTGTGGACCATCTTGACGAAGTGGCCTGCGCCGTTGGGACCCACGTGGCCCCAGCCCTTATCGGGCGCGGGGGCCAGGGTCTCCAGCGCGGGGCGCAACCGCGCCACCACGTCCGCTTCCCCACCCACCATGAGGGAATAGCCATACTCCAGGCCCCAGATGCCGCCGCTGACGCCCACGTCCACGAAGTGGAAACCCCGCGACCGGGCGACCTGGGCGCGGCGCATGGAGTCCTTATAGAACGCGTTCCCGCCGTCCACGATGACGTCCCCTGGAGTCAGCACGTCCATCAGGCGGTGGAACATGGCTTCCGTGGGGTCCCCGGCAGGGAGCATCATCCAGGCCACTCGCGGGGGCTGGAGGGCTTCCCGCAGGGCCTCGACCTCGGTGATGGCATGCAGGTTGGGGTGTTCCTCCGCCAGGGCCAGGGCCTTGGTCGTGGTTCGGTTGTAGACCACCACGCGATGGCCCCCGCGCGCCAGGCGGCGGGCCATGTTCGCGCCCATTTTCCCCAAACCAAGGATGGCCAGTTCCATCGGCGCACCTCCTCAATTTGAGGGTGGGGAAGGGCAATGCCCCCCCCACCCCCTGATAGCCTCATCATAACCTTGTTTTGGGTGAAGGTGCTTCGCAAATACGTCTGTCAACCACCCTCGCCAGGGATGTTGGTCGCATCGTCTTCCCGGGGCTCTTCGCTGCCCGCGGCCCGCGACGGCCACCACTTCCGCAGCCGTTCTGCGATTTCCCGCTCGTAGCCCTGGTCGGAAGGGGTGTAGAAGCGCGCGCTTTGGGCCTCGGGCGGCCGGTAGACCTGGCGCACGAAGTGGCCGGGATGGGCATGGGGGTATTCGTACCCCTCGCCGTGGCCCAGGGCCTCCCGGTCCCGGTGGGCGTCCCGAAGGTGCAGGGGCACCTCGCCCACGCCGTGCTTCCGGATGAAGTCCAGGGCCTTGAACACCGCTCCCACGCTGTTGGACTTGGGGGCCGTGGCCAGGTAGAGGGTGGCCTGGGCCAGGTGGTAGATGCCCTCGGGCAGGCCCGTCCATTCAAAGGCCTGGGCCGCGGCCGCGGTGTGCACCAGTGCGAAGGGGTCGGCCAGGCCGATGTCTTCCGCGGCCAGGATGAGCAGCCGGCGGAAGATGAACCGGGGGTCCTCGCCGGCCTCCAGCATGACCGCGAGCCAGTACAGGGCCGCGTCCGGGTCCGAACCCCGCACGGACTTGATGAACGCGGAAATCACGTCGTAGTGCATGTCGCCGGCCTTGTCGTAGCGCACGGCCCGCTTCTGCAGCACCTGTTGCATCCAGGCCAGGTCGATGCGGCGGACGCCGTCGGGGTCCGGGTCCCGGCTTTCCACCGCGAGTTCCAGCACGTTCAAGGCCCGCCGCGCGTCGCCGCCCGCAGCCCGGGCCAGGAAGTCCAGGGCCTCCTCGCTGACCTCTACCTTTTGCCCGCCGTACCCGCGCGGGTCGGTTAGCGCCCGTTCCAGAAGGGTGCGGATGTGCTCCGGCGCGAGGGGATGCAACTGGAAGACCTGGGAACGGGAGACCAGGGGCGCGATGACCTCAAAGTAGGGGTTCTCGGTGGTCGCGCCGATGAACACCACGGTGCCGTCTTCCACGTAGGGCAGGAGCGCGTCCTGCTGGGCCTTGTTCCAGCGGTGGACCTCGTCCACGAAGAGCACAGTGGGCCGGCCGTAGTACTTGCGCTGTTCCTGGGCCGCATCGATGGCCCGTTTCAGGTCGGCCTTGCCCGCGAAGACCGCGGAAAGTTGCACGAAGTGCGCGTCCCAGGACTGGGCCAGGAGCCGGGCCAGGGTGGTCTTGCCCGTGCCCGGCGGCCCCCAGAGGATGAGGGAGGGGAACCCGCGGCCGGTTTCCATGGCCCGGCGCAGGGGCTGGCCCGGCCCCACCAGGTGCTCCTGGCCCACGAATTCATCCAGGGACCGGGGCCGCATACGCGCGGCCAGGGGCATGTGCCGTTCCCGGGCCTTTTGCTGGTGGGCGTCGAACAGGTCAGGCCCTTTGGGACCGCGGGGGGCAGGCATGGCCTTTCCTCACCAAGAAGGGGTCAGGGGTGCCCGTCGTCTTCCGGGCATGCCAGGCATTCGGGGTCATAGGGCGCCAGCCGCTTGCGCATGACGCGGATGGCTTCGGGGTTGTTGTCGATCAAGATGAAGCCCCGGCCCAGGCGGGCCGCGGCCTCGCCCGTGGTGCCGCTTCCGGCAAAGAAGTCGAGCACCACGTCCCCAGGGTTGGAGTGCACCCGGATGATACGCTCCAGGAGTTTGAGGGGCTTCTGGGTAGGGTACCCGGTACGCTCCCTGCCCGTGGTGGGTACGATGGTCATCCACCACACATCGGTGGGGGTCTTGCCCCGGCGGGCCTTTTCCTTGCCGACCAGGTTGGGGGCCATGTAGGGGATGCGGTCGATGGCCTCGTAGTTGAAGGTATAGCGCCTGGGGTCCTTGGCGTACCAGAGGATGTTGTCGTGCTTCGCGGGCCAGCGCCGTTTGCTGCGTCCCCCGTAGTCATAGGCCCAGATGATTTCGTTCATGAAGGCCTCCCGACCGAACAGGCCATCCAGGAAGACCTTGACGTAGTGGACTTCCCGGTAGTCCAGGTGGATGAAGAAACTGCCGTGGGGCTTGAGCACGCGGTAGGCCTCTTCCAACCGGGGGGCCAGGAACGCCAGGTAATCGTCGAACGCGTCCTGGAACTGCATGGACCCCAGGACCTGGGTCCGGTAGCGGCGTTGCTGGAAGCCGATGCGGTCGCCCTGCTCGTCCCGAACGGTGCGTAGACGGCGGTAGGTCCGGGCCTGCCCGGTGTTGAAGGGCGGGTCGATGTAGATGAGGTCCACGCTGGCATCGGGCAGGGTCCGGAGCCAGGTGAGATTGTCGCCAAACAGAATGCGGCGCACAGGCCGGGACACGGGGCTTCCCTCAAGGGCATGTGTGTAGGGATGATACCAAACCGGCCAACCCCTGCAGCCAGCCATCGGCCCTTGGGGTTATAATCTCACCATCCCCTTTGGGCGGTGGAAGACGCCCCATGGCCTGGCCGCCAGAAGAGGCCCTGGTTTTGGTCGCGCTGTTGCCCCAACCCCGGGACCTGGACATCGCCCGGACGTTGGGCTGGTATCGGATTCCGGTGGCTACCGCGCCCCGGCTGCTGTACGTGGACTACCTGGCTTTCTATCAGCCTGCCTCTTTTGGCCCGGACCACCGCTGGCGCATCGAGTACGTGGCCCGCTTGCTGGGCCACGAGATGGTGACCCGCCGGTCCCTCTTCCGCCACGAACCCGACCACCCCCGGGCCGACGAGTGGTACTACAAGATGCAACTCGCACCCCTGGAGCGGCTCCCCCGGCCCATCCTCGCGGGGAAGTGGAAGCGGGTGACCTTCTTCTACACCCTGGGCGCCTACTTCCCCCAGGCCCGGACCCTCAACGACCTGGTCCTCAAAGGCCCGGACCGGGACGTGGTCTGGAAGCGACTGCGGACGCGGCACCAGGCCCACCAGCCCGAACAACCCCTGCCCCCGGCGCCGCCCCCTGAGGTGTGGGCCTTGCTCGCGGGGCTTTCCTGGCCCGGTGCGGAGGAAGCCGGCCAGCAGCGGGCCAGGCCCTCGTGAATCCATCGATATGCCCATCTGGTATCATCCACCCATGTGCCCCGTGGGGGCGATTCCGGCAATCCAGGGAGGCGCTTCATGGCCGTGGCCTTTTTCGACGTGGACGGAACCCTGACCGCCACCCGCCTCTGGAAGGCGTACATGGCCTATTTCCAGCAGCACCGAACCCGGCGCTGGACCCATGCCATGTTCATGGCCTGGCACATGCCCCTTTACCTCCTGCACCGCCGGGGGCTGCTTTCGGAAACCCGTTTCCGCCGGCAGTGGGCCGCGCACCTGGCCTGGTACGTCCAGGGCTGGACCGTGGACCAGGCCCAGGGCATCTGGGACTGGGCCGTGGAGACCTACCTGAAACCCTACTGGCGCCCCGCAACCCTGAAGCGGCTACAGGAGCACCTCCAGCGGGGGGATACCGTGGTGCTGGTCTCGGCCGCGCCCGAACCGTTGATTCGCCGGGTCGGGGCCTTTTTGGGGACGCCCCACGTGGTGGCCACCCGCCTGGAAGTCATGCACGACCGCTACACCGGGCGCATCCTGCCGCCGGTGTGCATCGGCCCGGAAAAGCCCCGCCTGGCCCGGGCCTACTTGGAGCAACAGGGCATCACCTTCAAGCCCGAAGAGGCCTGGGCCTACGCCGACGCCATCTCCGACCTGCAACTTCTGGAGAGCGTCGGGCACCCGGTCGCGGCTTACCCTGAGCCGGAACTGGCCGCCATCGCCCGCGAACGGGGCTGGGAAATCCTGCCGGAGGACGCGGCCGACTGATGTGGGACCTGGACCTGTACGTCTTCCAGATCGACCCGGCCCAGAGCAACCTCCCCTGGCCCGGTTTCCGGCTGCTGCAGGGTAAAGGGGAAAAGGGGGTGGCCGCGTCCCGCCGGCGGGATACGGTGGCCGTCTACCTGCGGCTGGATGGCGTGCCGGGCCTTTCCCCCCGCGTGCCAGAGCAGTTGGCCGAGCAAGCCGCCCGGACCTACCTGCAAACCCACGGCTCGGTCACCCGCGCGCTGACCGAAGCCGCGCAGGTGGTGCATCAGCGCATCGAACGGGCCAACCGCCGGCTGGCCCGGCGGGAGATGCAGGCCCGGGGGTGGTTCCTGGCCTTCGTGCTGCGGGGGGAAGTGCTGTACCTGGCCTGGTCCGGACCCTGGCACGTGCTGGCCACGGTGCGCGGACAACTGCACCGCTGGCACGACCCCGAACGTTCCGGCCCAGGGTTGGGGGAACAGGCCGCGCTGCACTTCGCCCAGGTGCCTTTGCGTTTCCCGCTGGTGGTTTTGGCAGCCGAGCATCTGGAAGGCCTGCGGGAAGAGGAAGCCTTAGTCCTGGCCGACGCGCCAGAGCACCTGCTCCAGACCTGGCTGAGCCGGGAACGGCCGCCCCATGGGGGCCTGCTGGCCCGTTGGGAGGCCGGCACCTACCAGGTCACCAAGACGTACCTCCCCATCGCGCTGCCCGAAGCCCAGGGGAAGCCCGAACCCCAGGCCCCCGCGGTGCAGCGGCCGCAACCGGCCCCCACACCTGCACCGGCCCCGGAACACCGGGAACCCGAAGCCCTTCCGGAAGCCGTGGTCGAGGAAGCGAAGAAGCCCACGCGACCTGCCGGCCGCCGCAAATCGGGCCGGCTGGCCCGGGGCCTGGCGCACCTGGCGTGGTCGGGCCTGGGTGTGCTTTCCGCCCTGACGCGGGTACGGGTCCCCACCCGTATGCTGGTCTTCCTCAGCCTGTTGCTGCCCCTGCTGGTCATGGGGCTGACCCTGACCCGCTACATGCAGGTGGGCCGTAAACTGCGCCATGAGCAATGGCTCGCGGTGGCCGCGGCCCGCTTTCGTGAAGCCCTGGAGCAGCAGGACGACCCCCAGGCCCGGCTCCAGGGCGTGGAACAGGCGCTGGAGGCCCTGCGCCAGGCCGAGACCTACGGTCAAAGCCCCGAAAGCCGGGCCATGAAACAGAACCTCTACCAGTGGCTGGAGACCTGGGAGTACATCTACCTGCTCCCCTTCCAGGATGCCCTGGACGCCCAACTGCCCCGGGACGCGCAAATCGAACGGCTGACGGCGGGAACCCAGGGCCTGTACGCGCTGGACCTGCGCAACCAGGAGGTGTGGTACTTCCCCGTGGTGGCCCAGGGTTCGGCCCTGGACCGGGACGAGCGCTTCCGGTGCCGGGTTCCGGCCGCGGCCGGGGTGGAATCCGGCCCCCTGACCGACATCCTGACCCTGGACCCGCGCGACTCGCCCTACGAACTGGCTGCATTCGACGAACTGGGGAACATGCTGCTCTGCAGTCCGGAACGGGAGGCCCTGCTTCGTATCCTGCCGGTCCCGACCCGGCCCTGGGAGCACATCTTCCGAGTCCGGGCCTTTGAGGGGCTGCTCTACGTGCTGGACGTGGGCCAGGGCAACATC
>JALXBY010000246.1 GCA_026991215.1 Anaerolineales bacterium | reverse complement strand
GGTCGAAGCCGGGGCCATGATTGGCACGCCAGGCTGCGGACCGTGCATGGGGAACCACTTCGGCATCCCGGAACCCGGGGACGTGGTGCTTTCCACGTCGAACCGGAACTTCCGGGGCCGCATGGGCCAGCCCGAGGCCGAAATCTACCTGGCCTCGCCCGAAGTGGTGGCCGCAAGCGCGGCAGCCGGGTACATCACCGGACCGGGCGATGCCCTACCCGAACCCGACGGCCCTGTGGTGGAAGTCCTCCAGGCCCCGCCTCCCCCAGAACCCGTGGCCCAGCCCACGCCCTGGCCGGGCCGCGCGGTCACCCAGGGCCGGGCCTGGGTCTACGGTGACCACATCAGCACCGATGAAATCTTCCCCGGCAAGTACACCTACACCCTACGCACCCCTGAGGAAATCGCGGCCCATGCCATGGAGGACGTGGACCCGAACTTTGCCCGCGAGGTCAAGCCTGGCGACGTGCTCTTCGTGGGCGAGAACTTCGGCCATGGCAGTTCGCGCGAGCAGGCCGTGACCTGCCTGCTTTACGCAGGCGTGGCCGCGGTGGTGGCCAAATCCTATGCCCGCATCTTCTACCGCAACGCGGTGAACCGGGGCCTCCCGGTGTTGGAAAGCCCCCAGGCCGTGGACGCAGCCCGACCCGGCGACCCCGTGGTCATCCACTGGGCGGAAGGTGTGGTGGAACTGCCCGCGGGCCGCTTCCCTTTCCGCGCGCCCGAGGGCCTGGCCCGCCAGATTCTGGACGCCGGCGGCCTGCCGGCCTGGCTGTCTTCAGAGAGTTATTGAAAACCCTCCGGGTTTTCAAATCAACGTAATTCAGGCACCACCCAGTGGGCGATGAGGAAGTAAAGCAAAAGCCCCGTGCCGTCGATGAAGGTGGCCATGAAGGGCCCTGCGACCAGGGTTGGGTCCAGGCGCAGGGCCACCGCGGCCAGCGGCACCACCACGGCAACCAGGGTGGCCCACAGCACCACCACGACCATGGCAATGGCCACGGTGAGGGAAACGTAGTAATCCGTGCCCCACAGTTCGGCCCGCAGGAACGCGACCACGCCGATGGCCAGGCCCAGCAGCAGGGCCACCCGGAGTTCCTTCCAGATGACCCGGAGCACGTCCCGGGGCCGCACTTCCCGCAGGGTCAGGGCGCGAATCATCGTGGCCACCACCTGGCTGCCTGCGTTGCCGCCCGTGCCGATGAGCAAGGGGATGAAATAGGAAAGGGTGATGACCCGCTGCAATTCGTCGTCGAAGTAGCGCAGCACCGTGCCCGTGAAGGTCTCGGCCACGAACAAAAAGAGCAGCCAGAAGAACCGCGACCGGGCCACCTCCAGGATGCGTTGCTTCCAGTACGGCTTTTCCAGAAGGGGGCCGCTTTCCACACCGCCCATGTGCAGGATGTCCTCGGTGGTTTCCTCTTCCAGGACCTCCAGCACGTCTTCGTAACTGACCACGCCCAGGATGTGCCCCTCGTCGTCCACCACGGGCAGCGCGGCCAGTTCGTACTTCTGCATGATGCGGGCCACCTCCTCCTGGTCGGTCATCGCGTGGACGGAGATGACCTCCGGGTCCATGATGTCCTCGATGTGGGCCAGGGAGGGCGCGAGGAGCAGGTCCCGCACGTCCACCACACCGACCAGGCGGTGTTCGTCGTCCACCACGAAGAGGTAATAAGGGATTTCCATGTCCTCTTCCGCGGCCAACGCCCGCAACGCGGCCAGGGCATCGGCAACCGTGGCCTCCTTGTGGAGCACCACGTACTCGGTGCTCATCAGGCCGCCCGCGGTGTCATCGGGGTACTGGAGCAGGGGCGCGACGTCTTCGGCTTCTTCCATCTGCGCCAGCACCTGCTCGGCCAGGTCCGCGGGCAGGTCGCCCAGCAGGTCGGCCGCGTCTTCGGGGTCCATTTCGTCGAGGATGTCGGCCAGGCGTTCTGGGGCCAGGTCGTCGGCCACTTCCGCGGCTTCGTGCTCGTGGAGTTCTTCCAGGAGTTCGGCCGCGTGCTCTACGTCCATGGTGCGCAGCAGCGCAATTTGATGGTGGGGCGGCAGTTGCTGGAAGATTTCCGCCTGGTCCGCAGGGTGCAGGGTCAACAGCAACTCCACCGCGCGCTGCCGCTGACCGGCCTCCAGTGCGGCCCGCACCTGCTGAAGCAAAGCCTCACGCGTCGCGGGGGTATCGGTCGTCATCCATTTCCTCCACAGGTGCCCAGGGGGAAAAGATGATGGCTTGCCCTGGTGACACAGCGGGTACAGTATACGGGAATTTGCGCAGGCAGCGGTCTGCAGTCTGTGGTCAGCGGTCTGCTGTCTGCGGTCTGCTGTCCGCTGGCCGCCGAGTACCTTCCCCTTTGCCCGGCCTGCAACCTTCGCTATGATTGTGCCCAGGTTGTTCTGGAGGTTCCGAAATGAGCGACAAGACGCTACGCATCATCCCCATCGGTGGTTTGGGCGAAATCGGCAAGAACATGACCGCCTACGAGTACGGCGACGCCATCCTGCTTGTGGATGCCGGGTTGATGTTCCCAACTGCGGACATGCTGGGGGTGGATTACATCATCCCAGACTTTGGCTTTCTGCTGGAAAAAGCCCATAAGGTCGTTGGCCTGGTGCTCACCCACGGCCACGAAGACCATACCGGTGCGGTACGCCATGTGGTGGAAAAAATCCCCGTGCCCATCTACGCCACGCCCCTGACCAAAGGGCTGGTGGAAGTCAAACTCAAGGAGGCGGGGCTGGCCGGTCAGGTCCGGGTGCACGAAGTTCGGGCCGGTGAACGGGTGCGCATCGGCCCCTTTCGGGTTGAGTTCGTCCACGTGGCTCATTCCATCCCGGATTCCGTCGCGCTGGGCATCGAAACCCCCGCCGGCCTGGTGGTCCAGACGGGGGATTACAAGTTCGACCATACACCGGTGGACGGACGGCCCACGGACTTCGGCCGACTGGCCGAGTTGGGCCGCCGCGGGGTGCTGGCCCTGCTCGCGGATTCCACCAACGCGGACAAACCCGGCTGGACCCCTTCGGAGCGCAGCATCGAACCCGCGCTGGAAGCGGTCTTCCGCAAGGCCAAAGGTCGCATCCTGGTGGCCACCTTCGCTTCCCTGATTTCCCGCATGCAACAGGTGGTGAACATCGCGGTGCGCTTCGACCGCAAAGTGGGCTTTGTGGGCACCAGCATGGTGGCCAACGCGAAGATGGCCCGGAAGATGGGGTATCTGGACGTCCCCGAAAGCCATCTGGTCACCTTAGACCAGGCCCGGAAACTGCCGCCGGAGGAGGTGGTGCTGCTCATCACCGGGTCCCAGGGGGAACCCTCGTCCATTCTGGGCCGGCTGGCCGCGGGTGCGCGACGCCCGCTGCGCATTCAAGAAGGGGATACGGTGGTGATTGCCGCCCACCCCATCCCCGGCAACACCGAGAACGTGTACCGGGCCATCAACAGCCTGCTGCGCCGGGGCGCGGAGGTGTACTACAGCCCGGTGCATCCTGTACACGTCTCCGGCCATGCCAGCCGGGAGGAAATGAAACTCATGATTCAACTGGTGCGGCCCAGGTACTTGATTCCAGTCCATGGGGAACTGCGGCACCTGCACCTGCACGCCCAACTGGGCATGGAATTGGGCATCCCCAAGGAGCGCATTGCGGTGGTGGAAAACGGCCAGGTGCTGGAATTCCGCAACGGCCAGATGCACATCGGCGAGCGGTTGCCCGGCGGCTGGGTGTTCGTGGAAGGCGCGCTGGTGGGCGAATCCACGATGCGGGACATCAAGGAACGGCAGGACCTGGCCCGCCGCGGGCTGCTCTTCATCGAGGTCGAGGTGGACCGGCGCACGGGCAAACTCCTGGGCGACCCCGAAGTCCGGAGCAAGGGCTTCGTGTTCCCCCAGGGCGGCGAGGCCCTGGTGGAAGCGGTGCGCCGCAAGGTCCGCCAGATTCTCAAGCGGGGTCCCACCGACCCCGAACAGGCCCTGGAGCAGGCCCTGCGGGATTTCATCTACAACGAAACCCGCCGCCGGCCCATGGTCCTCGTGGTCATCAAGGAACGGGTTCCCGAAGCGGTACCTTGAGGGGTGGCAGTGCGCAGTGCGCTGTCCGCAGTCCGCTGACCGCTGACGGCTGACCGCCGACTGCCGACCGCTGACTACTGACTGCTAACTACTCACGGCTGCTCATCCTGCCATGCCTCTACGCTTCCTCACTGCTGGTGAATCCCACGGCCCCGGGCTGGTCGCGATCCTGGAAGGCCTGCCCGCGGGCCTGCCCCTTTCGCCTCAGGTCATCGACCGGGAACTGGCCCGGCGGCAGCAAGGCCTGGGCCGCGGCCCCCGTATGCGCATCGAACAGGACCGGGTGCACATCCTGGCCGGGGTGCTGGAGGGCCGGACTACAGGCGCGCCCCTGGCCCTTTGGATTCCCAACCGGGACCACGCACGCTGGCGGGGCCGGGCCGTGCCGCCCTTCACTACCCCGCGACCGGGCCATGTGGACCTGGCCGCGGCCCTCAAGTATGGCTATACCGACCTGCGCCCCGGCCTGGAGCGGGCTTCGGCCCGGGAGACCGCGGCCCGGGTGGCCGTGGGCGCGGTATGCAAGCACCTGCTGGCCCAGTTCGGCATCCGGGTGCAGGGGTATGTCACGGCCATCGGCCCGGTACAGGCCCAGGTCGCGGGCATCCCCCTGGCGGAACGGGGAGCCAGGGCCGAGGCTTCCCCCGTGCGCTGCCCGGACCCCCAGGCCTCGGCCCGGATGGAAGCCGCCATCCGGCAGGCCATGCAAGAC
>JALXBY010000245.1 GCA_026991215.1 Anaerolineales bacterium | reverse complement strand
AACAGGTCTACCGTCGCATCCTGGAACACCGTGGGCAGGGGTGACCGTGCAGGTCCGTGAAGCCCTTCGGTTGCTGCATCAGGCCCTGGCCCCCCATTCCGAGACCGCGGTGCTGGACGCTCAGACCGCACTGGCCGCACTCACCCAGCGGAGCCGGGCCATGTTGCTGGCCCATCCGGAAGCCCAACTCACCCCTGCCGAAGCCGCACGGGTGCGGCAGTGGGCCGCGCGGCTGGCCCGGGGCGAGCCTTTGCCCTACGTCCTGGGGGAATGGCCCTTTTACGGCCGCTCCTTTTACGTCTCGCCTGCGGTGCTCATCCCCCGGCCCGAAACGGAAACCCTGGTGGAAACCGTGCTTGAAACGCTTCCCCTCAGGCAGGCCCTGAGGGTGGTCGACGTGGGCACCGGCAGCGGTTGCATCGCCCTGACCTTGGCCCTGGAGCGCCCGGCCTGGTTCGTGGTGGGGACGGACGTCTCCTGGTCGGCCCTGCAGGTGGCCCGGCGCAATCGCGCGCGGTACCGCCTGGACGAACGCGTGCCCCTGGTGCAGGCCGACCTGCTCGGCCCCTTCGTCGGCCCATGGGATGCGGTGGTCGCCAACCTGCCTTACGTCCCCGACTGGATGCTCCCTTTCCTGCCCGTGAGCCGTTGGGAACCCTACCAGGCTTTGGCCGGCGGCCCGGATGGGTTGACCTTCCTGCGCCGCCTGCTGGAACAGGCCGCGAACCGCTTGCGGGCCGGCGGCCACGTATTCCTGGAACTTTCCCCCGAACAGGCCCCGCAAGTGCAGGCCTGGCTCGCGGGGCATCCTGCCTGGTGCCGGGTGCACCTCCGGGAGGACCTGAGCCACCGGCCGCGCGTGGTGTGGGCCGTGCGCTGCCCTCCAAGTCATGGGCAGTGAGCAGTCGGCGGTCGGCAGTCCGTGCGTCGGCGGACGACGCACCGTGTTGCCCACCGCCGCTCCCTCATATCCCCAACTTGGCCTTGACCTGCTGTACGGCCTCCACCATGTTCCGCAGTTTGGCGAAGGCCACGTCCCAGGTGCGGGTGCGCAGGCCGCAGTCAGGGGCCACGTAAATCCGGTTCGGGTCCTGGACCACCTCCAGCGCGTAGAGAATGCGGTCCCGGATGAGTTCCACGGGTTCGATGAAGTCCGTATGCACGTCCAGCACGCCCAGGCCGATGATGAAGTTCGTATCCTTGATGAGGTTCAGGGTGGCGGTGTAGCCGACCCGTACTTCAGGGGAAACGCCGGGTTCGCGGCTGTCCCGGTTCGCGTATTCGAAGTGCATCTCGTGAATCACACCTTCCAGGTCCCGGATGTGGGGGAACAGGAGGGAGTAGTCCGAGAAGCAGATGTGCATCCCGAAGAAGACCCGGTCCTTGAGGTCGCCCACGCTGGCAATGGTGGCCTGGACGAAATCCGGGACCTCATCGGGGTGGGTGGTGGCGGCCGGTTCGTCGATTTGCAGGAACTGCGCGCCGGCATCCACCAGGGCCTTGAGGTTGGGGTAAATCACTTCCCGGGCCATATCCTGGAGGAAGGCCCGCCGGGCTTCCTTGCGGCGCTCCAGGCCCTCCCGGGTGCCAATGGGCACCTGTTGCAGGTAGTACTCGTCGAAGGACCAATCCACCAGGGTGTACGCGCCCGTGATGGGGATTTTCACCGGCCGGGTGGCGAACCCCGCGATGGTCTGGTACTCCTCCAGGTGGTAGGGCTTTTCGACCCTGGGGCGTTCCACCACCGCGGCCTTGCGGTAGTACTTGTTGTCAAAACTGCGGACGTGGCCCCGGAACACGAACCCCTGAATGCGCCGGATGGGATACTCGTACATCTCCACCCGGTGCTGCTCGCCGTCGTAGACCACGTCCAGGCCGGCCTTCTCCAGCAGGCGCACGGCCATGCGGGAAGCCCAGCGCACCAGTTGCCGCTTCTCCTCCCGCGAGAAGCCCTGCCGTTTCTCCAACAGGGCGAACAGGGCTTCGGCGTCGGGGAGCAGGTCCAGCCGGCGGGCCCACTTGCGGGCCTCTTCCAGGTCCTCGTCGGTCAGGGGTTGATTGCGCAAGGCCTTCACCCGCCAGTTGGGTTTGGCCAGGGAACCGATTTCATGGGTGAGCAAGGGCTGTCGCATGGGTGCCTCCTGGGTTCAGGGGATGTCTGAAAAGGTGCTCAGGGCCTTGGGGGAATGCAAACCATCCGTACACCGGGCGTTGGGGAAGCCTTGGAGGTCCCTGCCCCCGCCTGGCTGCCATCACGCGGCCGCACGCAGGGCCTCGGCCATTTCGCGGAGGATGCGGTACTTGGCGTCGGCCACCGCGCGAGGCAGGTAGAAGAAATCCGCGCTGCCGGAAAGCACCAGGAACGCCGGCCCCAGGCTGCGGGCGTGGTCCAGCGCCTCTTGCATGACCTCCCGCGTTTCCAGCAGGGAGTTGGTGGTGTCCACAATCCCCAACATCAACCCGCGGCCCTGGGGTACCTGCACTTCCCGGATGTCCGTCAGGGTCAGGTCCACGCCGATGCCGTCCACGGGCAGGTCCCAGACCGCGGGCATCAGGGCTGCGGCGTTGCCAAAGGGCAGGGTCAACAGCAGGCGGGCCTGGGGCGTCCGTTCCCGCAGGGTTTCGAACGCGCGCTTCAGGCCGGGCAGGGCCTGGGCGTCGGCCCGGTACGCGAGGAAGGGGTCCATGAAGGCCAGGGTGTGGAAGCCCCGTTCCACCAAATGGGCCGCGACCTCGGCCAGGAGCGCGGTGGCGTCTTCCATCTTCAGGTTCTCGGCCATGGCCACGAAGGTGTAGGGGGAAGGCAGAAAGGCCAGGGTCCCGAACCGGAAGTACCGTTCCGCCCAGGCCGCAATATCCCCCCACGTGACCACGGGGGTGAAGCGGAGTTGGCGGTAAAAGGTGTTCGTCTCGAAGTACCGGGTCAGGGCCTGGGGCTGCGCGCCCGTGAGTTCGGCAAAGGGCCGGACCAGGTCCTGCCAGTTCAACAGGCCGTCGGAAACCAGATACGCACCTTCCTGCAGGGCTTGCAGGGCCTGGTAGTCTTCGTCATAGGCTTGAAGCAGGGCTTCGTAGGAAATGCGGTAGCGGTCGAAGTCCCGGGTGGCCTGAATCAGGGCCTCCCCGCGCGGGTACATCCCGTGCAAAGCAACCCAGACGTCCATGGCGTCCTCCTGGGGTGGGTTCCGAAGGGGGAATTATAAGGCATTCAGGTCCCGTCGGGTGGGCGCGTCCTGGAACGCGGCGAATTCGGGCTTGAAGGTGAGTTCGATGGTATCGGTGGGGCCGCTGCGGTTCTTGGCCACGATAACCTCGGTCTTGCCGGGGAAGTCTTCGGGGCCTGCAGGTTCCTTTTCCTTCCGATAGACCTCAGGCCGGTAGAGGAACAGGACCACGTCCGCGTCCTGTTCCAGGCTGCCGCTTTCCCGCAGGTCGGCCAGCATGGGGCGCTTATCGGCCCGGTGCTCCACCGCACGGGAAAGTTGTGCCGCGGCCAGTACGGGCACGTTCAGGTCCCGGGCCAGGTGTTTGAGCATCCGGGAAATGTAGGAAACCTCCTGGACCCGATTCTCGGTGCGGACCCCCGCGGTCATGAGTTGGATGTAGTCCACGACCACCAGGCCCAGGCCATATTCGGCCTGGATGCGCCGGCACTTGGCCCGCAATTGCAGGGGGTTGAGGGCCGGGGTGTCGTCCAGGAAGAAGGGCAGCGCGCCCAGGGCCTCGGCCGCGTCCATCAGGCGGGCCCAGTCTTCCTCCCGGAGTTGGGTGGGCATCCGCAGCCGTTCCGCGGGGACCCGGGCCTCTTGCGCGAGCAGCCGGGCCGCGACCTGTTCCCTGGACATCTCCAGGGAGAAAACCGCGACGGTGTGGCCCCGCTTGGCCGCGGCCAGGGCCACGGTCAACAGGAAGGCGGTCTTGCCCATGCCGGGCCGGCCGGCCACGTAAATCAACTCCGAAGGCTGCAGGCCCTTGAGCAGGGCGTCCAGTTTGCTGAAGCCCGTGGCCACGCCGATGAGGCCTTCCTCCTGGGCCAGGCGGGTGAGCAGGTCGTAGTATTCGTCCACCACCCGGCCCAGGAGTTCCACTTCCCGCCGCATCCGGCGCATCAGGATGCCAAACAGGGTCTGTTCCGCCTCGGCCAGGAGTTCGTCCACCGAGGGGCCTTGCTTGTGGGCCAGTTTGACCATTTCGGAGGCCGCGTCCACGATGCGGCGCCGGATGGCGGTCTCTTCCACAATGCGGGCGTAGTAGACGGCATGGCGGCCGGAAGGTACCTTCTGCATCAGGTGGGCCAGATACGCCACGCCGCCCACCTCCTCCAGCGCGCCCATGCGTTCCAGCTCTTCCCGCAGGGTCACCAGGTCGATGTCCAGGTTCTTGCGGTGCAGGGCGAGGAAGGCCTCCCAGATTTTCCGGTGCCGGGGCGAGGTGAAATCCTGGGCTTCCACGATGGAAAGCACTTCGTGCAGCACTTCCGGCTGGATGAGCACCGCGCCCAGGAGCGCGGCCTCGGCCTCCTGGGATTGCAGGGTATCCATCAAAGAAGAAGGCTCCTGGGGGACAGGCAACGCCATGGCCAACCCGCCTCGTGCATTGGGCTTGAAGGGCGCGTTCAAGGGTACCATAAGTGGTCGTTCGTCGTTCGTCGATGGTCGATGGTCGGTGGTCGGTGGGGAAAAAGAAATGCCACCGGACATGACGTCCGGTGGCCCGCAGGAGGGGAACTCGAAGGCCCCTGAGGGCTTCAGTCCTCTTCGTCGTCCTCAGCGTCCAGGTCCTTGAGCAGGTCCTCCAGGTATTCCTCGAAGA
>JALXBY010000244.1 GCA_026991215.1 Anaerolineales bacterium | reverse complement strand
GCGCGCCTGGTCGGGAAAGGTCCGGGTATTGATGGGCTTGGCGATGTAGCCATCACAGCCGGCCTCGTAGCATTTGGCCGGCGTATCCCGGAGCACGTCCGCGGTCAGGGCGATGATGGGCACCTGCTGGAACTCCGGACGGCTGCGCAGTTCCTGGATGAGGGTGAAGCCGTCCACACCGGGCAGGTGCAGATCCATGAGGATGAGGTCCGGACGCGCGGTTTCCAGCAAGCGCCGCATGGCCTGGGCGTCCTCGGCTTCCAGCAGGTCGTAGCCCGCGGCGCTCAACAAGCGGCGGATGAGCATCCGGTTGGCGGGATTGTCCTCGACGTACAGAATCAAAGGCGGCATGGGCATCGCCTCGGCGGAAAAAGTTACGGGGCTTCCTGTTAATATAGCACACCCGGTGCAGGATTGCGGAAGGAAACCTAAAAAGCAGATGAAACGCTCTGTTCCCCCTGGCAGCGGTTTTGGGGGGTTTTGCATTAAGGCTCAAGGGTTGGGGGAAGACGCGACCCGACCGGCCCGCGCGAGCCAGTCCAGCAGGGCCTGGTCGTCCAGGTCGGTCCAGGTCTGGTAGGCTTCGGCCACCGCGTAGGGGGTTTCCTCCCGGATGTTGGGGCAGTAGACGGTCTCGACCTGGCGGGCCAGATGCCACAGGGCGGTCTGGTGCGCGGTGGGCACGGCCAGGGCCAGTCGGCCCGCGCCCGCGTTCCGGGCCACCCGGATGGCCACCTGCATGGTCGCGCCCGTGGCCAGGCCGTCGTCCACCAGGAACACGCTGTGCTGGCTCAGGTCGGGCAGGGGCCGGGCGCCCCGCAGTACCTGCAAGCGGCGGGCAACTTTCTCCCGTGTCCGCCGGATATCGGCCTCGACCTCCGCGGGGGAAAGGCCCAGGTGCTCCACCAGGGCCTCGTTGAGCATCAGGGTGCCATCCCAGGCCAGGGCGCCGTACCCCATCTCCGGGTTCCACGAAGGCGTGATTTTGCTCACCACCGCGAGTTCCAGGGGCCATCCGAGCCGTTCGTGCAGGGCCACGGCTACGGGCACCCCGCCGGCGGGGATGGCCAAAAGCAGCGGCCGGGGCCACCGGTCGGCTTCCATGGCAATCAACTCGGCCAGTACCTGCCCGGCGTGGTACCTGTCCCGGAAGACCCGTCGGCGGTTCCGCAGGTTGGGCAGGTCAATTACCCGCGGCATGGGGTCCTTCCTCCTGCCCCAGGGATTTCAAGTACCCCTCGTTGCGGGGCACCCGGCGGGGCAACCGGGCCAGTTCGGGTTCGGCTTCCAGCAGGGCCAGGATGTCTTCCATGGTGAACAGGGGGGTATGGGGGTAAAGGCGGGCGTAGACCGCGCGGGCAAAGGCCAGGTCCTCCGGGTAGTCCACGGTCCAGCGCAGGTGGGCCAGGTTCACCGGCCCTTTCCAGGAAAACAGCCGGAAGCGGTGGGGCCGCTTCCATATATATGGGGTGACATGCTCCCGGTCCGCGGGGTGTACGGCCTCCTTCCAGGCGGTCGCCAGGGCCTCGAAGGTGAAGATTTCCAGGTCCAGACCCTCTGGATAGGTTGGCTCCAGGGTGTTGCTCAGGTAGTCCCAGGCGGGGTAGGTCTCCAGCCAGAAGCGGAGCATCAGGGTGAGCAAGCCGGGGTCCTTGAAGGGGTCGTCCGCGGTGATGCGGACGATGGTCCGGGCCTGGAAGGTTTTCGCCGCGTGGTAGAAGCGGTCCAGCACGTCTTCGGAACTGCCCCGGTAGACGGGGTATCCCAGCCGTTGGCTTTCCTCCACCAGGGCGTCGTCTTCGGGAAGCGTGGTGGTGGCCAC
The DNA here is from genome assembly GCA_026991215.1 of Anaerolineales bacterium. Classification (GTDB taxonomy): domain Bacteria; phylum Chloroflexota; class Anaerolineae; order Anaerolineales; family DRMV01; genus S139-71. The sequence continues at coordinate 48,474 of JALXBY010000244.1, read as the reverse complement.
GACCAGGCCGTCCAGGAGGGGGCACGCGGCCATCCGCTCCAGGATGTGGGCCAGCATGGACTTACCGGCCAGGGGTTCCAGCACCTTGCCCGGCAGCCGGGTGGACCCCATCCGGGCCTGGACGATGCCAATGACAGGGCGGGGCACAAGACGCAAGGCGGCCATGGGTTACCTCTGGGCCCGCAACCACGCGGTGACCACCAACACGGCCAGAACCAGCACCTGCTGCCAGCGCAGGGAGCGAATCAGGCTGCGGCGCAGGGCTTCCTGGTCGCCTTCGGGGGCAGGCTGCCCGGCTTGCAGGCGTAAAGCCCAGCGTTCCCAGGCCGGCAGCCGGACCCATTGCAGGTAGGCCAGGCCCACGATCCAGGCCAGCACCAGGATGTGCTTGAACAGCAAACCTTTGGCCCAGGGGGTGCTGAAGTTCAACGTGCCCTGGTACAGGGGGTGCTTGGTCATCTGGAACATCCCCGTAGCCCACAGCAGGGCCACGGCCATCCAGGTCAACCGCAGGAAGGCCCGGTAACGACGTATCCAGGAGGGGACCGGCTGTTGGGGGAGGAAGAGGATGCGCGTCAGGTCGAAGGCGGAAAGCAGGGCGCCCAGGCTCACCACCGTGGCGACCAGATGAATCCCATAGGCCAGGGCCAGCAGCCATGTCTCCATACGGCCGGCCTCGCGTTCACTGAATCACCAGGGTCACCAGGAAGGAGATGACCAGAAGGATGCCAACGACCGTGAGGATGATGCGGTACCGTCGCTGTTGCCGCTCATAATAACTCATGGTTTGGGTCTGCCGTTTGTTGCGCCGCTTTTTCCGCTGCTTTTTCTTGGCCATGGCTGCGCTCCAGGGGAAATGGTGTAGGCTATTATACACGCGGCCCGGAACGGCCATTCTCCAGAGGAAGGATACGACGCCTCCGCCAAAAGGACGATGTCTGCCATGGAAAAGCCCCCCGTTCGACCGCCCAGGCGTATTGGCATCGTGGGGCCGTGCGGTGCGGGGAAGAGCACCCTGGCCCGGGCCCTGCAGGCTTTGGGGTTCCAGGCCAAGGCCATTGCCCAGGAGCATTCCCACGTGCCCGACATGTGGCAGCGCCTCACCCGGCCCGACCTGCTGGTCTACCTGGACGCCTCTTTCGAGACCTGCACCCAACGTAAGGGCCTGCACTGGACGCGGGCCGACTATGAAGAAGAACTGCGCCGGCTGGCCCACGCCCGGTCCCACGCAGATATCTACATCCCCACCGACGACCTCAGCCCGGAAGAGGTGCTGCAACGGGTTCTGGAGGCGCTGTTTTCCAGTTGTTGACCGTGGTCTGCTAACCCTGGAAGGTATCTGCCCGGAACCCAAAAATTGTCACAGCCCGTTGCAAGCGGGGTTCCCATACCGCAATGTGGGGGATGCGTCGCGCCAGGGCCTGTGCATACGTGCCGTAGACCCAGCGTGGCAGTCGGCCCCAAAGAATGACGGAACGCATGGCTTTGGGCCAGTTGGGTTCAGGTAAAGTGGTGGGCATGAGAAAGCCGCGAAGTTGGATTCGCAGAAGCCACCGTCCCGCGTCCACGGGCTCCATGTGAAGGAGCACGTCCTTTGTGCCTGAAGTATCCACCTGGGGCAGGTGGACCCATCCCAAATGGGCATCAAAGACCGCCATGGGAGCGGGCGCCACATGCGCCGCTATGGCCGCGGCCAGCCAGGTCGGTCCGCGACCGTACAGGGATACAGGTCCACGCGGAATCACTCGAAGCAGACGAGGGAGGTCCTCTGGAGTCCACCAGGCAGGTAAAGGTTTCCCCAGGGTGCGGGCCAGCTCCCGCTCACTAAGGAACGGATACGGTGCGGTTTTCCGATGCAGGGCTTCCAGGTCTTCCTCCCGGAGGCGGAACAAGGCAAACACCCGGCGGGCTAAAGCCTCAAAGGTCTTTCCCAGGCGGGGATGGTGCCGGTCCAGCCCGGTAATGGTTCCGGTGAGATACGGATGCGTCCCCGCGAGGACATCCTCCCCCTGAAGGCGGCTTTCCAGGACAGCAAGGAGGGAGAGGTCCGTGGCGCGAATGTGGGCCATCCAATATTCCCGTTCCTCGGGTGTACGGTAAAGCAAGATACCGTGGGTACATGCCCGAAGGATTTCCCACTGTTCACCCCGTGGCCGTCCGCCCATATCCACCAGGAGCGGGGTGTGCCGGTGCTGGAGAAGCGTCACCATGCGTCGTACCAGGTCCGGCGTATAACGGCCTTTGGCCGCAAGACGCAGGGAGAGCACCTTATTTCGGGGCCCTTCATAAAACCAGTTCCCTTCGCCATCCGGCGCGGTGCGCAACAGATAATGGGCGAGACCCGCCCGATATAAACGCCGGCTGAGGTGATACGCCAATACGGACTTGCCACTATGCGGTGGCCCCATGACCAATAAGGCGGGGAGATTTAAGCCCATGGCACCCCCTTTCCCTATATCGGCATGGTATCATTCAAACACATCATTTTGAGCCTCCGAAGAGGAAAAAACATGCTGGGGGAAAGGCTTCTGGCCTCCTTGGGAGGCCAACCTCAAATTTTGACTTTTACGTTGGATGCTTTGCTAGCACGGGGAATCCGCCCGCAAGTGGTGGAAGTTGTCTTTCCGGGAGGAAACCCCGTCTACCAAGCCGCTTTTCGTCGGCTTCAACGTGAATTTACGCGCTATCAAGCATACCAATCCATTCCTTTGCAGGCCTGTAGCCTTACAGACCGAGACGGCCATCCTCTTCCGGATTTACTTTCTGATTTGCATTTAGATGAAGCCTGGCAACAGGTGCGTGACCGCGTACGTACGCTGAAAGCCGAAGGTTGGCGTTTGCATTTTAGCATTACCGGCGGCCGCCGTGCGCTGGGCCTGATGCTCTACGCCGCGGCCATGACCTATGGCTCGCCCCAGGATAAGGTCTGGCACATCTACACCCCGCCCGAATGGCTGGCCCAGGTCAAGGATGGCGCGCGCATGCACCTGCCCCAGGGCACGGTGCGGTTGTTGGAGATTCCCTTCGTGCCCTGGACCGCGTATTTCCCCGGTTTGCGAAGCCTGTTGGAGATGTCCCCGGAAGTGTTGCGTCGGTTGATGGGGGAAGGGCTGGATGAGGAAACCCAACGCCGTTGTGCCCGGGTGTGGGCGCGGCTGACCCCTCGCCAGAAAGATGCGCTACGGGCCTTGGCCACCACGGAAACCCGGGCCGAAGCCGCGCGGGCCATGGGCGTCGACCTGGATACCCTGGATTCCCATCGCAAGGCCATTCTGCGGGTGTGCCGCGCGGCCTGGCCGGAGGCCAGGGTGGATTTGCGCTTTGTGCGCCGGGTCTTCCGGCTGTGGCTGACCGCCACTAACGGCCTCCCCACTTTGCGGGGAGATTTTCAGGAGGAGATGGGGATGGAAACTACGAATTTTTCCTCATAAAGTCATTCTTGGTCAGGGAGGTTTTGCCATGGCGGATGAATGGCTGGAGCACCTTTTGGAAAGGCCTTCGTCCACGGCCCGCCAGATGCTGGAACAACGCACCGGCATGCAGGTTCTCTCCCTCAGCGACCTGCCGGCCTTTCTGGAAGCAGCCATGCGGGCGTGGGTGGAGGCGCAAGCCGAGCCCACATCCTGAACTTTAGGAGGTTGTATGAGCCAGAAAAACGTACTTCTCCAAGGCGATGTAGACGCCATCAAATCCTATGTATTTGAGGCTTCCGGGCTACCCCAAATTCGCGGTGGCAGTCAACGGCTCATCAAATGTGAGCAAGAAGTGGAAAAGTTGGTAGAACAGCGGGGAGGGCGCACGATTTATTGCGGAGGAGGTGGTTTCCTGTTTGAAATACCTGCGGACGAAGCAGAAAATCTCAAACGCGAAATCGAGCGCATCTACCTAAAGTACACCCAAGTGGCTACTGTGACGGTAGTGTATGAAGACGCTCCTGAGCTCCCTCTTCCCGAGCCAAACATCACGGATGGCTGGGCAGGTCGTCTGGTCAAGGCCCATCAGGAAGCCCAGAGCGCCGGCGAATTTGCCCGTCGCACCGCGTTCCTGGCCGCGAGGTTGCGGGAGGCAAAACAACAAAAGCAGGTCGTACCCTTTATTGAAGCCTTCCCCTTCGGTAAGCGGTGTGAGATTTGCGGTAAGCGGGTGGCGGAAAGGAAGGTGACTTACACCCAAAGCGGGATGTTTGAAACGAAACATGTGTGTCGTGTGTGTTACCGGAGACATCGCACAGGTCGTATATGCCGCCACCGTGGTTTTGAGCGATTCTTAGAGAAGAGGAGATATAACTTACCATCCACTCCTCCCAAGGATGTGAACGAACTGGCTGCAAGTGCACGACGCCCTTATGTGGCCTTTCTCTATGCTGATGGGAACAACGTCGGCGACCTGTTACAGAAGGTCAAAGACGAGAATGAATATGCAGTCCTATCCAAGGCCCTAACAGAGGGCACAGAACAAGCCCTGTACGAGGCCCTTTGGGAGGTCTGCCAAAAGCCACTGGAACAAGAGAAAGCCTGGCCCTTTGAAATCCTCAACATCGGCGGTGATGACGTTACCCTGCTTATACAAGCCGGGTATGCCTGGGATGTGGCCGTGGCGTTTCTGGGGAAATTCGAGCAATATGTACAAGAGAAGGTGAAGGATAATCTCGGTTATTGGCCCGCGGCTTGGCCCATGCCTATTACCGCTTCGGTGGGTATTGCTATCGCCGATGCCAAACACCCCGTGTGGTATCTGGAAGCGCTGGCCACCGACCTGCTCAAGAAAGCCAAAGTCAAGGCCCGGCAGGCGGAAACAAGCGCCATCAACTTCCTGTGGTTGCCCAACGCCATTGCCATTACCAGAGCCGAAGCCGTCACCGAGCAATACAAAGTGGGCGATTTTCATCTGACCGCACGGCCTTTTACCCTGGCGCAAGCGAGAAAGATGCAAGATGTGGTCAATATCCTCGCTTCATGGCCCCGCAGCCTGCGCCATCGGTGGGGCAAGGCCCTGGAACGCGGGCGTTGGACCGCTCTCTCCCAAATCCTTTATGACCTGGCCCGACGGCGGAACGGTGAGCATCGTGAAAAGGTGGGAAGATTCATCGATGCCTTAGAAGACTTGGCCACGACGTTTCAGGCTGAGCGGGAAGACGAGGCCCCCATTTATCTCTGGTGGCCCACCGAGGAAAATGGGCGCCGCATCTGGAAAACGCCTTTGCTGGACGCCTTGGAACTGGCCGAACTTCGCGCCATGCGGTCGGATATTCAAGAGGAGGGCGACTAAATGGTGCATCTCAAAATCGCCTTGCGTCTCAAATGGCGAACCGCGTTCCACACCACAGGCAACCGCTGGCGATGGGGCGCGGACAAGGCCCTGGTCCAGCGATATGACGACACCTATGTACTCCCTGCCACCTCCCTCAAAGGTGCCCTGCGAGACCAGGCTGAACAATTGCTACGTGGCCATGTGCACATCTGTAATGCACCCGACCCCGGTCAAATGTGCTCGGATCTTGAGAACTTGTGCTTAGTCTGTCGGGTCTTTGGCAACCCCCGGCGGCCTTCTCTCTTACGATTTCAGGACGGGGTTTTGAGGAGAAAGAATATAGGCGAGATAGAGACCCAAATCCGCGCCGGTGTAGCCATCAGCCGACGCCGTCGTGCAGCGGTTCCCCAGCGGTTGTATTTTGTGGAAACCACCGTGGCAGGCCCCGTGGAAGCCCAGACAGTTATCGAAGGCTTCTTTCCTTCTCAACAAGAGGCCGAAGAGGCCGCGGCCCTGGTAGTTTTGGCGGCCCGGATGCTCCCGGCGTTGGGCGCGGGGCGTACCCGCGGCCTGGGTTGGCTGGAAGCCATTGAGACCGAATGCACGATGGACGGCCAGCCGTTAGCCGGGACGGCGCTGGAACGCTATTGGAACCGGTGGTTAGGAGGCGGCCAATGAAGCCGATATGGTTGAAAATTACCCCCGAGGAGCCCCTGGTGCTGGGTTCGGTGCGGCCCGATGCCCAATTTCTGACCACCCGCGCCTACATTCCCGGCCGCCTGTTGCGGGGTGCCTGGGCCGAGTGGCTCAAAACACAAGGCGAGGAAGATGAGGGCATTCTCGCTCAAGTCAAAAAACTGCGAATCTGGAATTTCTACCCCGCGGTGGATGATGGCCAGTTATTGTACACGTTACCCCTCCCCCTCACGGCCATGACGTGCAAGCACGAATCGGGCTTCCAGACCGCCTTCCTGTCTAAGAACAAAGGGCACGGGGTGGTAGATACCTTGCTCCCCCAACTGGCCTATCACTTGTTGCGCGAAGCCGGAGCCCAAATGACCGCCCCCTTCGCCCTTACATGTGCCCAATGTGATGGCCGGATGGAACCGGCAGAAGGCTTCTACGGCGTATATGAAGCCCATGGCAGGGTGGGTTACGAGCAATTTCGTCCTCGGTACCATGCCCAAACCAAAGTGGCCTTAAGCCGCTTCCGTCGGGCTTCCCAGTTTCAGATGCTTTACACCGTGAACGCACTCGCGCCCCAAGCCCCGGCGGTGATAACAAGCAACAAAAAGGATGAGCCCAAAAACAAGTCTGTGGTGTTCCTGGGGCGAGTGTACGGGGACCCACAAGCCGTACAAGAACTGCGGCAGGCCCTGGACCATGTAGCCATCGGCGCACTGCACACCCGAGGGTATGGGCGGGTGCACGTTGAGGAGAGCGACCCCCCTCAATGGCCTGGCCTCAAGGAGCGGGTCGAAACCTTCAACCGCATTTTGACCGATCTCTGGCAGGACCTTAAACGCCTCGCGGCCAACCCGGACGGACTTCCGGAGAAGCCCGACGGCCTGTACTTCTCGGTGGACTTGCTTTCGCCCGGTGTGTTCGTCAACCACGGCCTGCCCGAACTGGTTCCGGAGTTGTACATCAACGGTCGCGTCCTCCGGCCCATCTGGTGGGCGACTCGACCGGATATGGCCAGCGGCTGGTCCACCGCGTGGGGCCTGCCCAAGCCCACCAACCTGGCCGCACGCATGGGGAGCGTCTACGTCTACCGCTGGGACGGTAGCATGGACGACCTGCTTCCCGCACTGCAAGCCCTGGAAGCCGAAGGCCTGGGCCTGCGCCGAGACGAGGGCTTCGGCGAAATCTTGGTGTGTCATCCCTTTCATCAGGAGGTAGAAGAGCGATGAAGAAGTTAAATTCGAGAACCCGTCAGGCACTCGCGACGAAAGAGGACGAGTTGGTGCAACAGGCCCGCGAAGTGGCGAAGGCATTATGGGAGTCCTTAAACGAAAAACAGCGGAAAGACGGTAAGGTGCGCCAACTGCGCAACATCCTGGAAGTCGCCAAGAGCACCGACTCATGGAAGGCTTTGGCCTTGTTTGTCCGATACCAGGCTGCACGCACTACAGATAACATTCCCCGAGATTGGGCAGAGTATCTGATTGATGAGATGGAGAACTTAACGGACACTGCCAATGAGATTGCAAAACAAACCCATGATGACCCTAAGACAATTCACCTGGAAATGGTCACCCGCGTTTTGGGCCACGCGGTGCGCTGGCATCTCTGGGATGTGAAAAGCCAGGAGGGATAAGCCATGTTTGACACCTTTAACAACCGTGTGGTGCTGCGGGCCACTTTGGAAATGCAAACTGCCCTTTCCGTGGGTAGCCGCATTTCGCTGGAGCCCGTGGGCACGGACCTACCCGTTATGAAAGGGCCGGATGGTCTTCCGTTCATCCCCGGCTCGTCCATCAAGGGCACGGTACGGGCGCTGACCGAGCGCATTTTGCGCAGCCTTCCCAACGGGGAGGAAATTGGTCTATGGGCCTGTGACCCCTTCGCAGACCCGTGTGTGGATCGGAACCAGGCCCGCATCTGGCTGCAGGATGAAGCAACTGAGCATCTGGTTTGGGATGAAGCCTGCACCGCGTGCCGCATCTTTGGTTCCCCCTGGCTGGCCAGCCGGGTGTCCTTTAAGGATGCCTACCTGGAGAACTCCGAAGACCTGCCTGTGGTCACCCAGATACGCGATGGCGTGGGCATTGACCGGGACCTGGGCGCGGCCCGCCAGGGCATCAAGTACGACTTTGAGGTGGTTGTGCCAGGGGCCAGGTTCGGCATTGAGATTCTGACCGAAAACCTGGACGATTGGGAGTTGGGCCTTCTCCTTTCGGTTTTGCGGTTCTGGCAAGAAGGCCAGTTGCCCTTGGGCGGCAAAGTGACTCGCGGCCCCGGCTGGGGAAAACTGAAGGACCTGCGCCTGGAGCGAATTGACCAAACCAATTTGGTGAACTACCTGACAGGCGGCCAACCGGCCCAGGACAGCCCGGAGAAATACCTTCAGGCCTTCCGCGACTACCTGAGCCAGCAACTGAACCAAGGGGAGGGATGACCCATGCATAAGACCCGATACAACGCCCTGCACTTGACCGTGCGCATTCGTCCTAAAGGCCCCTTGCTGATTAAGGCCGGCGGTATCTCCGCCAACCCCGCATTGCCGGATATGCAATTCGTGCGCACGTTTCACCCTGACCGAGGCGAAACAGTCTACATTCCCGGTTCATCCCTCAAAGGGGTTGTGCGGGGATTTGTGGAGAAGGCCCTGCGCACCTTTGATGCCCGAGACAGTTGGCGTTGGGCCTGTCCAACATTCCCCGATGAAGCGGAGAGTTGTGCCCGACGCTTGCAGAATGAGACGGATACAGCATCGGTGTACCGCCAATCCTGCGGTGCCTGCCGCATCTTCGGCCATACCCGGCTGCGGGGCCGGCTTTCCTTCACCGATTTCTTCCCCGTGGAAGAAGTGCGCACCGAAATCCGCTACGGTGTGGCCATCTCGCGGCTGACCCACGCGGTGGCCCATGGGCCTTTTGAAATGGAAGTAGCCGTCTCGGGGACGTTTGAAGGGCACCTGGTGCTGGAGAACTTTGAAATCTGGCAGTTGGGACTGGTGGCTACGGCCCTGGCCGCTATGAATCAAGGCCTGGTGAAAGTGGGCTTTGGCAAAAACCGGGGATTCGGTGAGGTAGAAGTGGAGGTGCGCGAGGCCTGGGTGGACGAAGTTGTTGTGAACTATCACCCCGAGCGCCTCCGGGGCCTGAGGGCTTTTGTGGACAACGCAACGGCGCAGGCCTATGGTTTGTTCCCACCGGCCGATTTGGACCTGCAAAACGGCCCTGAATTCACCCGTGAAGAACCGTTGGGCGTGTACACGCGGCGGGTATACGGCACGCAGGGCTGGAATGAATTAGCCCGGCTTGCCATCCAGGCACTGTGAGGGTTGGAGCCATGCAGGGATTCGTCTACTACCTGACAGGCACCAGCGAAGAGCTGCAACGCCTTGCCCAAACCCATCTGGGCGAGGCTGTCTGGCATTGGGTCGCCGACGCTGCCCGTCTCACTGTGGGAGAAGGCTACCCTGCAGACTGGAAAGAGCAGGGGGCGGTTTTCAATACCCAAGGCGAATTGTGTTGGCGCGCGTTGGGTAATGAGCAGTACGAGGCCCTCTTGCTCACCACAAAGGCCTTGCCCAACCACAAAGTGCTGCCCGGCGAATGGACGGTAGAGGAACAGACGCTTTATCTGCAGGACTTGCGAGAAGCCCGGGTTTTGCCTCAATTCGCCCAGTATCCCACAGGAAAGTCAACAGGCAAGATTCGGATCCGGCTCTACCGTCGCAATGGTGTGCCCACCTTTGTGAGTTTGTGTGAATTCCTTGAGGAGGAAGCATGATGGCACGGCGTTCTGAACCTGAACCCAAGCCCTTCTTCTGGGTCTTGCTGGACGAGTCTCCGCAGAAAACCCGGCCGGTGTTCCACGAAAAATTTGAGGGCTGGACAGGCCGTTTGGTTTGGGAGATTGAGGTGCTCTCGGACTACCTTTATGTGGGAAGCGGGAACCTGGACTTGGTGCGGTTGCCCGATGGCCGCGAACAGGCCCGCTATGCCTTTGCCCGCCGGGATGGGCAGTTGGTGATACCCGCGACCAGTATCAAGGGCGCGGTGCGGGCAGTGTTTGAGGCCATCACAAACTCGTGCGTTTCTCAACGAAACCGTCGGGAGCGGCCCCTTTCTACTGCTCATATGGCATGCGGTCTGGTTCGCAAAGGGAAAGAGGAGAAGGCCCGACTCTGCCCGGCCTGCCGCGTTTTTGGCACAACGGGCTACCGCGGCCGGGTGCATTTCTCCGACGCGGTCCCGGTAGGCGAGGTGCGCACCGAGACCATCAAAATCGCTGACCTGTGGCCCCCGCGCCAAGTCCGTAAGGCGCGTAAGTTTTATCAAACCAAGGCTTTCCAGAAGCAAGACCTGCACCCTCGCAAGAACACCCGTTTTCTGGAAGTTGTCCCCAAAGGAAGCCGTTTCCGTACCACCCTGTACTTTGAAAACCTGAGTGGTGCAGAAATGGGCGCACTGATGAGGGCGCTGGGCTTGGGCCTCCATTCCAGCAAGCCCAACACGATTGTTTACGCCTTCCCCCTCAAATTGGGCGGGGCCAAGCCGCGGTGTTTAGGAAGCGTCCGCTTTCATCCCCGTGGTGTATTCATTCAAACATCCCCGTCTACGGACGCAGATGATCTTTGGCAGCGGTTCCTTCAATCTGCTCCAGGGGGGGTGAAAAACTTGCTCCTCCAGTGGCTCCAATCCGAGGCATTGTTGGACGAAGAGGCCTGGCACCAATTCCGTGCCGAAGCCCAACCCCAGACGGATGAAGCCTGCCCGCGGGAGGTGTACTGATGAGCCGCGAGGATGAACTGGTGACCCTGGCGGAACAAATCGCCGATGGCCTGCCGGGGGTCACGCGCAACGAGTGGATGAAGTGGGTGCAGATTCTTCAGGCCTATCAAGCCCAATATCGCGATGCGCTTCAACGAGCCATCCATTACGCACAACGTTTATCCAAAGACCCCACAATGCGGCCGGCCATACAGCGGGCCCACCGCTTGATTGCGCAAACCATGCAGCGCTATGCCCGGCGCGTTGCCTCTTTGCCTCGTACCGAACAACAGCGCCTGTTCGGTTATGTGGCCTGGAGCCTGGTTGTTCAGGGTAAACAGGGGCGGAGGCGATGAGGAATGCCACGATTTGTTTTCGATACAAACGTACTCATCAATTATATTCGCTATGATGATCAAGAGGTGCATGATGCTTTAACAGTAGCCGCGGATTTGGGGGAAATTCTTATCTCACAGATATCTGTTTTAGAAATGTGGGCACCAGTGAAATGGAAGATCAAGGAAGAATCTCCTAACTTGGTGCCTTTATGGATTCGGAAATTAGAGGAAGGTGAGGTTCCTGCAGGAATGCAGGAGGTGCTTTTGCATGAATTAAGCGAATATCAACAACCTCTTCCAAACCAGTTTTTTGTAGATACTCTTCGAAAAGGTCGAAGATGGTCTATTTCGGACGAAAATAAACAGCTGATTTCAGTTGTTGAATACACAGGCAATTCTCTTATCCTAATGTCTCCGGATATACGCCGCAGTCAAGTGGAACAGGAAATATCTACGCTAAAACATATTTGTGAGACGTTCGACGCTCAAATTATCCCCGTCTCAGAACGCGCCCAATATTATGCAGAGCTTATAGTTCAGCACTATAGGGATACCCTGGGCAGAAACACCATTACGGATAGCCTCATTATAGCAACAGGACTCGAACATGACGCATGGTTGGTGACTTATGATAATAATTGGGAAAAAGTTAAGAAAGATATGAAAAACAGATCTTTGCCTTTACCTGAAATGAAAGTAATTGATCCTGCACGCGTGGCTCACGGGGAGGTGCATTCATGACCAAAGTCAAAAACATCCTTCTGGCCACCCTGGGTACCGCACCTGCCGTAATTACAGAAGCCGTAGATTTGTTGCGGGAAGAAGGCGTTCACATTGATGGCATCTCGCTATTCTTGACCGAAGATTCCGATGTGCGGGATAGCTTTTCTTTGCTCGCCCAACACCTTCCTGCCCACGATGGAATTGTGTGGATTTCACCTATTCAGATCGGCGTGTACACCGATATCGACAGCACACAGGCTGCGGCCGAATTTCTCCAACTGGCCAGCCAATACCTCAAGACCCTACGAGATGCAGGCCATCGTGTGTATGTATCCATTGCAGGCGGGCGTAAAGCGATGTCTGCGCTTCTCGCGCTGGCCGTGCAATTTTTCGGCGCCGAGCGACTTTTCCATATTTGGGTTCCACCCTGGTTGGAAGAAGAAGGTGAAATCCATGAACTGCGCAAGTGGAAGCATTTACCTGAGGAATTGACCCGAAAACTGCATCCTACCTTGAACGCCGAGCCAACTGACCGCCCGCGTTTGGTTACTCTTCCTGTTATCGGACTCTTTCCTTTTCTTGAAGATATCCGCCTTGCCTTAACGGAGCAGGGCGAAGTGCCACGCGACATTCGTCGCTTGCTCCGTGAAAACGGCCTACTTACTTCCCAGGGCGAGGTCACCGAACTGGGGCGGCTCATTAGCCAGATTCTTGAAAGCGTTGAGGGGTTGCCACCGGCCCGCCAGGAGGAATGCAAAGTCCATATTGCTCCGCATCATTACAAGGACCGACTGGAGAAATTTGCCTGGCAACTGTGTGGGCGTTTTCCCTTTATCACGGAAATTCAAAGCGGAGAGTGGCGAAGCGGTGAAGGCAAGATCAAAACCGAGCCTCCAAATCGTATCCGAATCTTTGAGCCCTTAGGCACCGACTTCCCCTTGCAATTGATTCTGACCACGACTGCCAAAACGTCGGGCCAATTGGAAGCTGCCCGGCGAGCGATTGAGCGATTCTTAAAAGCACGGAGGTAACTATGGGTGTCTATCACCTGATGGGTCTGGGGCGCTCACCAGGTGCCATTACTGGCCCTATCTCTTATCTGGCCTCCCGCTATCAGCGGTGGAACGAGGAGGACCGGGCCTTTTTCGCCCGCTCAGGGGAGGTTCGTCAACGGGAAGCAGGCGAGAAGGTGGGCGATATACAGGCCGTTGTGTTGTTTACGACTCGGGAGATTCTCAGCGGAACCGTTCCAGCGTTTGACTATGTGGACAATCCACTTGGACGGATCGCAAAGGACCCGCGGGTGTCTGGCGGGCCGATGAAGGAGGTGCTTCGTCGGTTATTGCGCCGTGAATGGCCTGCCATCAGCGGCGGTCGTCCCGAAGGCACCGTCTTCTGGTGCGAAGTCGATCGCCGGGATATCCGCACCACCTATGAGCGAGTGATCTGGGTCGTGGCCGCGCTGGCCGGCGTCGGCGGGCAAGGAAAAGAGATGTGGGTCAACTTGACGGGAGGTAACAACGTGATCAACTTCGCCCTGGAACTGGCTGCTACCCTCTCCGGTGCTGTGGCGCGGCTTTATTACGTGCAGGCGGAAAACCCGGACGCTGAGAAATGTGTGCGCTTTACAGCGGAGGACGGATACTGGGTGGAATTACCGGTTATGCCCTTGGCATTGAGCCCTTTGACACGCGCTATCATTGATTTGCTTGCGCAAAAAGGCCCTATATCTTTGGGCGATCTGTACAGCATCTTGAGGAACAAGTACTGGAACTTAAGCTATGGACTCACATCGGAGGAAGTTCTGCGGGAGGCCTATCTGGCTCCAATGTGGAAACAAGGCCTTATCGTTGAGACACTTGAAGGCTATAAAATTGGCCCACAATGGGAATTGGTGCAACCTTACCAAGAATTATGGGAAGAAGCCCTCAGATGCAATGAGACCATCGAACAACTGGCCCAAACAGAGCTTTGGCTCGAACGCGAAATCATTACATGGGAGCGCTAACCCATGCTCATCCTCAACTTTGCCCACCCCCTGACCGACGAACACCTGGCGCAAATCGAGAAACTCACAGGCCAGAAGCCCGAGCGGGTGGTAGTCATCAACAGCCAGATTGACCCTCAGCAGCCCCTGGCACCACAAGTCTCGGCCATGGCCGATGCTGCGGGATTGACCCCTGAAGAGTGGCAAACCCTTCCCCTCCTCATCAACCCGCCCGCGCTCAACTTTAGCGCGGTCGCGCTCATCGCGGAATTGCACGGACGCATGGGCTACTTCCCGCCCTGCATCCGCATGCGGCCCGTGGTCGGCCCAGACGGCCAGCGTGTGGTTCCGCCCCGCTTCGAGGTGGCGGAGATTTTGAACCTGCAGGCCATTCGGGATGAGGCGCGCAGGTCCCGTGCATAGCCAGCCGCAGAAGGCAGTGCGCGCCCATCAATGCCGGAAGTGCCGCACACCGGTGAACACCATGGCCAGGCCCAGGCGGTCCGCGGCTGCGATGACTTCTTTATCCCGAATGGAGCCGCCGGGCTGAATCACCGCGGTGACGCCGGCTTTGGCCGCCTCTTCCACGCCGTCCGGGAAGGGGAAGAAGGCATCCGAGGCCAGCACCGCGCCCCGGGCCCGTTCGCCCGCGCGCATGACCGCCAGACGCACCGCGTCCACCCGGTTGGGCTGGCCCCCGCCAATGCCCACGGTGGCCCGGTTCTTGACCAGGACCACCGCGTTGGAAAGTACCGGCTGCACCGCCAGCCAGGCAAAGCGCAGGTCCTCCCATTCGGCCTCGGTCGGCTCCCGGCGGGTGACCACCTGCCAGGTGGTTCCTTCGGGGTCGCCGGGGTCGTCGTCCTGGCGGAGCATCCCCCCAAGGACCGAACGCCAGCGGGCTTCGGCCGGCGGCGCCTCAGGCAACGCCAGCACCCGCAGGTTCTTGCGCCGCTGCAGGATTTCCAGCGCGCCCTCGGTGAAGTCGGGCGCGGCCAGCACCTCGATGAACAGGGTCCACATGGCCTGGGCCGCGGCCTCGTCCAGGGTGGTGTTCACCGCAATCACGCTGCCGAAGGCAGAAACCGGGTCCGAGGCCAGGGCCTTGCGGAAGGCCTCCGCGACGGTGCTCCCGGTGGCCAGCCCACACGGGGAGGCGTGTTTGACGATGACCACGCCAGGTTTGGGCAGCCGCTGCACCGCGCGCCAGGCCGCGTCCAGGTCCACCAGGTTGTTGAAGGAAAGGGGTTTGCCTTCCTTGAGCACCCGGCCGCCCAGGATGCCTGCCTCGGGCTGCAGGCTCCAGAGTTCGGCCTGCTGGTGGGGGTTTTCCCCATAGCGCAACACCCGCTGACGGTAAAGGGGCAGCGCGGTGAACGCGCCTTCCGAAAGGTAGTGGGCAATGGCCGCATCGTACGCGGTGCTCCGGGCAAAGGCTTTCCAGGCCAGGCCGCGGCGGGTGGCCAGGGTGGTTTCCCCCTGGGTTTCGAGTTCGTGCAACACGGGGGCCGCATCCTGGGGGTCCACCAACACGGTGACGTGGGGGAAGTTCTTGGCCGCGGCCCGCAGCAGCGCGACCCCGCCAATGTCGATGTGTTCCAGCACGGTCTCCAGGGAAGCCTCCGGCTGGCGGATGACCTCCTGGAAGGGGTACAGGGAGACGGCCACCAGGTCGATGCGCGGGGCCTGCAGGCGCTCCAGGTCGGCCTGGTCCTGGGGCAGGTCCCGGGCCAGGATGCCCGCGAACACCTTAGGGTGCAGGGTTTTCACCCGGCCCTCCAGCAAGGGGGGCACCTGGGTGAGGTCCGTGATGGTCCGGGCGGGGATGCCGTGTTCGGCCAGCCAGCGGGCCGTGCCTTCTGAGGCTATCAGGGACCAACCCAGGCGGTGCAGGCCCTGGGCCAGGGGGAGCCAGGGGTCCTTTTCCCAGAAGGAAAGCAGAGCCAGGGGCATGGCGCAACCTCCACAGGGCAGGGATGGACGCGCAAGGGGTCGGGACACAGGTCAGGGGGACCGGCCCCCGAAACACGGGGCAAGTATACTTGAATCAGCCTTTCCAGGAGGCATGCCCATGGACGTCAAGACCGAAGTGTACACCTGCCCCCGTTGCGGCAAAGCCATCCACATCCCCACGGGGGACTGCCCCTACTGCGGCTACCACCTGGACCTGAAGCCCCAGGACGTGTTGCGCATTCTGCGGAGCAACCCCGCGGTGCGCTACGTGCGGGTGGTGGTCAGCGATGACGCCTGCGCAGCCTGCCGTTTTGTTGAGGGCACGTATCCCAAGGAAGAAGCGCCGGAACTGCCGGTCCCGGATTGTTCCCACCCCCTGGGTTGCCGCTGCACCTACGAACCGTTGCTGGAGGATATCTTCCCGTAATCCGGCCCCTGGGTTTGCAGCCAGGCACGGACCCAGTCCAGGGCCTGTTCCCGGGTGGTCACCTCGCCGGCGACCTGGGCCTCTTTCAGGGCTTCGAGAATCCGGCCCAGGAGGGGGCCCGGGCTCAGGCCCAGGGCCTGCATCAGGTCATGGCCCCGGAGCAGGGGCACCGGGTCCACCCACGTCTCCCGGTGTTCCCACCAGGCCTCCCACATGCGGCGGACCACATCCACCTGGTGGTTCCAGGCCGAACGGGGGACCTTGAGGCCGGCTTTGGCCCGGAAATCGGCCAGGTGGAGCAGCCCAAGGGCCACCCCTGCTTCGCCGGCCGTACGGTAGAAGCGATACAGGTCCACCGGCTCCGGAAGCGTCCCTTTCTGGTAACGCCGGGGCCACATGTGCTGCCCTACGAAGCGGCCCAGCCAGCGGACCTCTTCCCGGGCCAGGCGCAAGGCCCTGGCCCGTTCCTCGATGATGACCCGGCCGGCCCGGGCGTGGGCTTCGGGGTCGGGATGCAGGACCGGTACCTGCTGTTTGCCCACGTCGTGATACAGCACCCCCAGTTTGAGCAGGCCCAGCCGCGGGCGGAAGCCGGCCATCTCTTCCCGCAGGTAGTCGGCCAGCCGGTGGCGGTAACGGCCCAGCCGCCAGGAGACCTGGGCCAAAAAGACGTTGGCCACCTTGTCCGGGTCGTAGGGGGGCAGCAGCGCGTCCAGCAGGTCCTGCAGGTGTTCCAGCGTATGCAGGGTATGGTCCCACAGGGTCCGGTCCTCGCCGTAACTGGGGGGCAGGGCCACTTCGGTCATGGCCTCGGCTTCGGGGAGCACCGGCGCCAGCCCGTTCAACCGCTGTAGCAGCCGCAGGGCCGAAGGGAAGGCCCGGAGGCCCAAAAGCCGGAAGAGTTCGTCCCGTACACGTTCGGGGGAAACCAGGGTGAGCCGGGCCGCGGCCAGTCGCAGGGCCTTGCGGGTTTCGGGCAGGATGGTCAGGTTCAACTCCAGCGCGAAGCGAACGGCCCGGAGCACCCGCACGGGGTCGTCCAGCGCGGCCTGGGGGTAGCACAGGCGCAACCGGCGGTCCTTGAGGTCCTGCAGGCCGTGGGTGGGGTCGATGAGGCGGTGGGGCTGCAGGGGGTCTACGGCCAGGGCGTTGATGGTGAAGTCCCGCAGGCGGAGGTCGTCCTCTAAGGTCGGGCCCCGGTAGGCCGCGAAGTCCAGCACCCGCCGACCCTGGGCGGTCTGGAGGATGACGCGGGCCACGTCCCGCTCCGGGTCCAGGGGGAAGACATCGGCCTGCAGGTGCCGGGCCACGTGCCGGGCCCAGCCCAGGGCGCCATGGGGCAGCACGAAGTCCATATCGACCACAGGCCGCTGCAAGAGCCAATCCCGGACCGCGCCGCCCACCAGGTGCACGGGCAGGTCGGCCGGCAGGAGCCGGCGCACCTCAACGGCCAGTTCGGGCAGGGGGTGCAGCGTACTCAATCCTTTTCCTCCCCAGGCAGGGTACGCGGGGGCCGGTACTTGTTCAGGTCCGGCACCGCGATGAAGGGGAGGTTGCGCCAGTAGCCGTCCATATCCAGCCCATAGCCGAACACGAAGTAATTGGGGATTTCGAACCCCCGGTAGTGGATGGGTACGTCCACTTCCCGGCGGGCCCGCTTGTCCAACAGGACGCACACCCGGATGGACTTGGGCTGCCGCACCTCCAGCAGGCGGAGCACCTGGGAGATGGTGTGGCCGGTATCGATGATGTCTTCGACCAGGATGACGTGCCGGTCCCGGATGGAACTCTGCAGGTCCATGGTGAGGCGGATTTCGCCTGGCTCGCGGCGGCCCACGCCGTAGGACTGGATGGCCATGAAGTCGATTTCATGGGGGATGCGCAGGTAGCGCACCAGGTCGGTGAGGAACATCACGCCGCCCCGCAAGATGCAGACCAGCAGGGGGACCTTGCCTTCGTAGTCCCGGTTGATTTCCTCGGCCAGTTCCGCGATGCGCTGCTGGAGCACGTCTTCGGGAATCAGGATTTCCTTAAGGTACTCCCGGTAGTCCTGCACCATCCTGGTCATGGTCCTTCTCCTCCTTCACGGGCGGAAGCACTCGGTGGTGGGCGCGGCAGCGGGGTTCGTACAGTTCCTGCGCGCCCACCAGCACCACGGGGTCGTCGTACCGGGCCGGACGGCCGTCGATCAACCGCTGGGAGCGGGTCGCGGGGCCCCCGCAGACCATGCAAATCGCGTGGAGTTTGGTGACCTCGTCGGCCAGGGCCAGCAGCAGGGGCATGGGGCCGAAGGGCTCGCCCCGGAAGTCCATATCCAGGCCGCTGACGATGACCCGCAGGCCCCGGTCCGTGAGTTTCCGCACCACGTCCACGATGGTCTCGTCGAAGAACTGGGCTTCGTCGATGGCCACCACCCGGGTTTCGGGCTTCAGGTGGCGGAAGACTTCTTCTGGGCGGGCGATGGGGATGGCTTCAAACCGGGCCCCCGCGTGGGAGGCAACTTGCTTGCGGTCGTAACGGTTGTCCAGCAGGGGTTTGAAGACCTGAACGGGTTGGCGGGCAATCCGGGCGCGGCGCAACCGGCGGATGAGTTCTTCGGTCTTGCCGCTGAACATGGGTCCGGTGATGACCTCAAGCCAGCCATGGATAAGGCCATGGTCCATGCGTTCAGCCTCCTCCACGATGGGGTGCCTTCGATTGTACTTGATGTGGTTGGTGGTCGATGGTCGATGGTCGTTGGTCGTTGGTCGGTGGTCGGTGGTCGTTCGTCGGGGGAGGGCAGTGCCCGCCCCTGAGGTGGGGGAAGGGCCAGGTATAATCGCCAGGGGTTGTGAAGCCATCCGCGAGGGGGCCGGATAGCGGGCGTGAACGCCTGAGGCCCCGAAGCCCATTCCATAAGGAGGCGTGTATGACGTTGCAGGGCAAGCGCGTGGTCGTGCTGGTCGAAGAGGGGTTTGAGGACCTGGAGTTCTGGGTGCCCCGGATGCGCCTGGAAGAGGCCGGTGCGGAGGTCATCGTGGCCAGCCGCAAGCCCGGCACCTACCGGGGCAAGCACTGCCTGACCGCGACCGCGACGGTCGCCGCGAAGGACCTTTCCCCCAACGATGTGGACGCGGTGGTGGTACCCGGCGGCTGGGCGCCGGATAAACTCCGCCGCGACCCCGGCGTGCTGGATTTGGTCCGGGGGGTGTACCAGCAGGGCAAAATCGTGGCCAGCATCTGCCATGGCGGTTGGGTGCTGATTTCCGCAGGCATCGTGGCCGGGCACCGGGCCACGGGTTCGGTGGGCATCCGCGACGACCTCATCAACGCCGGGGCCACCTGGGTGGACGAACCCGCCTTCCAGGAGGGCAACCTGGTCTGGGGCCGGGTGGTCCAGGACATCCCCGCCTTCTGCCGGATCCTCATCCAGGCCCTGGAACAGGCGAAGTGACGGCGGGCGGCAGTCCGCAGTCAGCGGTCGGCAGTCGGCGGTCGGCTAACTGCTAACTGCTAACGGCCAACGACCATCGACTAACGACCATCGACGAATGACGAAGGAGGAATCTCCAATGACCCAACGGGAAAGCGCAAGGCCCCGAAGGGTGGTCATTCTGGGCGCGGCAGGCCGGGATTTCCACAACTTCAACGTGTTCTTCCGGGAGAACCCTGCCTACCACGTGGTGGCCTTTACCGCGACGCAGATTCCCAACATCGAAGGCCGTCGGTACCCGCCGGAACTCGCGGGACCCCGTTACCCCGAAGGCATCCCCATCTACCCCGAAAGCGACCTCCCCCGCTTGATTCGGGAGCACGACATCGACGTCGCGGTCTTTTCCTACAGCGACGTCTCCCATGAATACGTGATGCACCGCGCGGCCATAGCCCAGGCCGCGGGCGCGGATTTCTGGCTGCTGGGGCCAAAGCGCACCCAACTCAAGGCGGCAAAGCCCGTGGTCGCGGTCACCGCGGTGCGCACGGGCGCGGGCAAAAGCCCGACCACCCGCCGGGTGGCCCGCCTGCTCCGTGATTGGGGTTACCGGGTGGTCATCGTCCGGCATCCCATGCCCTATGGCGACCTCCGCAAGCAGGTAGTGCAGCGCTTCGCCACCTTCGAGGACCTGGACCGCTACGAGTGCACCATCGAGGAACGGGAGGAGTACGAGCCGCACCTGCGCAACGGCATGGTGGTGTACGCAGGCGTGGACTATGCCCGCATCCTGGAACAGGCCCAGGCCGAGGCTGACGTCATCCTCTGGGACGGGGGCAACAACGACCTGCCCTTCTTCGTGCCCGACGTGCACATCGTGGTGGCCGACCCCTTGCGCAAGGGCCATGAGGCCACCTATTACCCTGGCGAGACCAACGCGCGCATGGCCCACATCGCGGTCATCACCAAGGTGGATACCGCGGCCTACGAGGACGTGCTGGCCGTGCGGCAGCGCCTTCTGGAACTGAACCCGGACCTGCGCATCGTCGAGGCCGCGATGCCCTTTACGCTGGAAGGGGACGTGCACGCGGTCATGGGCCGCCGCGTGCTGGCCGTGGAAGACGGCCCCACGGTGACCCACGGTGAGATGGGCTACGGCGCGGCGTACCTGGCCGCGCGGCGCTTCCATGCCCAACCGGTGGACCCCAGGCCCTTCGCGGTGGGTTCGATTCGTGAAGCCTACGAGCGTTACCCTCACCTGGGGCCGGTGCTCCCTGCCCTGGGGTATGGCCGGGAGCAGATTCGGGAACTGGAGGCGACCATCCGCCGCGCCCAGGTGGACGCGGTGCTCGCGGCCACGCCCATCGACCTGCGGCGGGTGGTGCAGGTGGACGTGCCCGTGTTCCCCGTACGGTACGAACTGCAAGAGATTGGCCAGCCCACGTTGGCGGAACTCCTCAAAGGCATGCTCCCCCGCGAGCAGGATTAAAGGCCCTTCAGGACCTATGGGATGAGCACCGCGGCCCCGCTCCCCCTGCCCGAACGGGACGAGGACTGGCAACGACGCCTGGCCGCGCTGAGCCAGGCCGCCCGCCACCTGCCCTGGCTGGGCCCGCCGGGTTCGGAACGTACCGCACGACCGGCCGCGGTGCTGGTCCCCCTGCTTCGGCATGAGGGCATCTGGCACCTGCTTTTCATCCGGCGGGCCCGGCACGAACACGACCCCCACAGCGGCCAGGTCTCCTTCCCTGGCGGCCGGGTGGAACCCCAGGACCCTTCGCCAGAGGCCACCGCGCTGCGGGAGGCCGCGGAGGAAATCGGGCTGCGGCCCCAGGACGTGCGGGTGCTGGGCCGGCTGCCCCGGGTCCGCACGGTGACCGATTACCTGGTCACGCCGGTGGTGGGGCGCATCCCCTGGCCGTACCCCCTCCGGCCGGCCCAGGAGGAAGTGGCCGAGGTGTTCACCGTGCCCCTGGACTGGCTGGCCCGGCCGGAGCACCGGGTGCAGGTCTGGCGGGCCCTGCCGGGCGCGAGGCCCTACCCCGTGTTCTTCTTTCACCCCTATGGCCCCCAGGAACACGTTATCTGGGGGGCCACGGCTCGCATGGTGCTCGCGCTCCTGGCCGCCCTGGACCTGCTGGACCCCACCACAACCCAGGCCCTGGGCCTCAACCCCCAATCCACCATCGACCAACGACCATCGACCACCAACCACTGACGACCACCGACGATCGACCACTGACGACCATCGACCAACGACCATCGACTGATAAATCGATGAAAATTCCGGTTCGAGGCTTGACAGCCCCGCCATATGGCCTTACGCTATTTGACGCAATTTTCTTACACTAAGGAGGGGGAGCGATGCGCACGAAGTTGTTGCTCATCGGGCTGATGGTGATGGCGCTGGTGTTGGCTGCGGGCTGCGTCCCGGCCTGAAGCCATCGCCCTACGGCCCAGGGGCCGCCGCAAGGCGGCCCTGATAATTGTCAAAAGAAAGCGGGTGGGGGAGGGCATTGCCCTCCCCGGAATTTCGGGGCCGCTGCAAGGCGGCCGGTTTTTGTGTCTGCTCCGGCTTTTTTGGTATCCTCAAAACGACATGCCCCCCTGTGGGTTTTGGGAAAGCGGCACCGCCAGCATCCAGGTTGGGTGTATCCTCACGTGGAGAGCAAGCCATGGGGACGCAAACGGCCCGACGTATCCGCATCCTGGCCCTGGAATCCTCCTGTGACGAAACCGCGGCCTCGGTGGTGGAAAACGGTCGGGTGATTTTGAGCCACGTGGTGGCTTCCCAGGCCGCGCTGCACAGCCAGTACGGTGGGGTCTTCCCGGAGATGGCGGCGCGGCAGCACCTGCGCACCTTCTACCCCGTGGTGGAACAGGCCTTGAAGGAAGCCCACGTGGGCTGGAAGGACATCGACGCCCTGGCCGTGACGCGGGGGCCGGGCCTGCCGGGTTCCCTGGTGGTGGGCGTCAACTTCGCCAAGGGCCTGGCCCTGGCCACGGGGTTGCCCCTGCTGGGCATCCACCATCTGGAGGCCCATATCTACGCCACCTGGTTGCACTTCGAAGGCGCACGGCCGCCCAAGGTCCCGGGCTTCCCCCTGGTCATCCTCATCGTTTCCGGCGGCCACACGGAACTCATCTGGATGAAGGACCACTTCCAGTACCGTCGCCTGGGCGGTACCCGGGACGACGCGGCCGGTGAGGCCTTTGACAAGGTGGCCCGCCTGTTGGGTCTGGGCTACCCCGGCGGGCCGGAAATCGAGCGCGCGGCCAAGGACGGCAACCCCCGGGCCTTCGACTTCCCCCGGGCCCGGCTGCCCGGCACCTGGGACTTTTCCTTCAGCGGCCTGAAGACCGCGGTGCTCCGCACCGTGCAGACCTGGCAGAAGACCCGCCGCGACCCCCTGCCTGTGGCTGACCTGGCCGCGTCCTTCCAGGAGGCCGTGGTGGACGTGCTGGTGGAAAAGACCGTGGCCGCGGCCCTGGAATATGGCGCGCAGGGCATCGTCCTGGTGGGCGGCGTGGCCGCGAACCAGCGGCTTCGGACCCGCCTCAAGGAGGCGGCCACCGTGCCCGTGTACGTCCCCCCGCGGCCCCTGTGCACCGATAACGCCTCCATGGTGGCCGCGGCCGCGTACTACCGCTTCGTGGCCGGGCAGCGGGACGACCTGGCCTTCGACGTGCTCCCCACCTGGCCCCCGCCCGAACTGGAACCGCCGCCCCACCCCGAAGCCCTCGCCGCGGAAAACGGCGCCGACCGCTAACCGCCGACCGCGCAGTCCGCAGTGCGCACTGCGGACTGCGCGGTCGGCGGTTAGCGGTCGGCGCCGTTTTCCGCGGCGAGGGCTTCGGGGTGGGGCGGCGGTTCCAGTTCGGGCGGGGGCCAGGTGGGGAGCACGTCGAAGGCCAGGTCGTCCCGCTGCCCGGCCACGAAGCGGTAGTACGCGGCCGCGGCCACCATGGAGGCGTTATCGGTGCACAGGGGCCGCGGGGGGACGTACACGGGCACGGTGGCCGCCTCCTTGAGGCGGGTCCGAAGCCGCTGGTTCGCGGCCACGCCGCCCACCAGGACGATGCCCTGCGCGCCATATTCCAGGGCCGCGGCCACGGTCTTTTCCACCAGCACGTCCACCACGGCCTCCTGGAAGGACGCGGCCAGGTCAGCCACAGGCAGGGGGTCGCGGCGGGTCTTCTGCCAGGTCTGCACGGTGCGGAGCACCGCGGTCTTCAGGCCGCTGAAGGAAAAGTCCCAGGTGCCGGGCAGCCGGGCCCGGGGGAAGTCGAAGGCCCGGGGGTTGCCGTCCTTGGCCGCGCGCTCGATTTCCGGCCCGCCGGGGTAGCCCAGACCCAACAGGCGGGCCACCTTGTCAAAGGCCTCACCGGCCGCGTCGTCCCGGGTACCGCCCAGGCGACGGTACTGGAAGTGGTCCTTCATCCAGATGAGTTCCGTGTGGCCGCCGGAAACGATGAGGATGACCAGGGGGAAGCCCGGGACCTTGGGCGGCCGTGCGCCTTCGAAGTGCAACCAGGTGGCGTAGATATGGGCCTCCAGATGGTGGATGCCCAGCAGGGGCAACCCCGTGGCCAGGGCCAGGCCCTTGGCGAAGTTGACGCCCACCACCAGGGAACCCGGCAGGCCCGGCCCCCGCGTCACGGCCAGGGCGTCGATGTCCTTCCAGCCCACGTGGGCTTCCTTCAAGGCCTGTTCCACCACGGGGTAGAAGGTGCGCAGGTGCTGCCGCGCCGCCATCTCCGGGAAGACCCCACCGTACTGGCTGTGCAGCGCGGCCTGGGAAGCCACCACGTGGCTCAAAATCACCCGACCGTTTTCCACCACCGAGGCCGCGGTTTCGTCACAGGAGGATTCCAGGGCCAGGATGCGGATACGTCGGGCCGTTTGCGTCCCCATGGCTTGCTCTCCACGTGAGGATACACCCAACCTGGATGCTGGCGGTGCCGCTTTCCCAAAACCCACAGGGGGGCATGTCGTTTTGAGGATACCAAAAAAGCCGGAGCAGACACAAAAACCGGCCGCCTTGCAGCGGCCCCGAAATTCCGGGGAGGGCAATGCCCTCCCCCACCCGCTTTCTTTTGACAATTATCAGGGCCGCCTTGCGGCGGCCCCTGGGCCGTAGGGCGATGGCTTCAGGCCGGGACGCAGCCCGCAGCCAACACCAGCGCCATCACCATCAGCCCGATGAGCAACAACTTCGTGCGCATCGCTCCCCCTCCTTAGTGTAAGAAAATTGCGTCAAATAGCGTAAGGCCATATGGCGGGGCTGTCAAGCCTCGAACCGGAATTTTCATCGATTTATCAGTCGATGGTCGTTGGTCGATGGTCGTCAGTGGTCGATCGTCGGTGGTCGTCAGTGGTTGGTGGTCGATGGTCGTTGGTCGATGGTGGATTGGGGGTTGAGGCCCAGGGCCTGGGTTGTGGTGGGGTCCAGCAGGTCCAGGGCGGCCAGGAGCGCGAGCACCATGCGAGCCGTGGCCCCCCAGATAACGTGTTCCTGGGGGCCATAGGGGTGAAAGAAGAACACGGGGTAGGGCCTCGCGCCCGGCAGGGCCCGCCAGACCTGCACCCGGTGCTCCGGCCGGGCCAGCCAGTCCAGGGGCACGGTGAACACCTCGGCCACTTCCTCCTGGGCCGGCCGGAGGGGGTACGGCCAGGGGATGCGCCCCACCACCGGCGTGACCAGGTAATCGGTCACCGTGCGGACCCGGGGCAGCCGGCCCAGCACCCGCACGTCCTGGGGCCGCAGCCCGATTTCCTCCGCGGCCTCCCGCAGCGCGGTGGCCTCTGGCGAAGGGTCCTGGGGTTCCACCCGGCCGCCAGGGAAGGAGACCTGGCCGCTGTGGGGGTCGTGTTCGTGCCGGGCCCGCCGGATGAAAAGCAGGTGCCAGATGCCCTCATGCCGAAGCAGGGGGACCAGCACCGCGGCCGGTCGTGCGGTACGTTCCGAACCCGGCGGGCCCAGCCAGGGCAGGTGGCGGGCGGCCTGGCTCAGCGCGGCCAGGCGTCGTTGCCAGTCCTCGTCCCGTTCGGGCAGGGGGAGCGGGGCCGCGGTGCTCATCCCATAGGTCCTGAAGGGCCTTTAATCCTGCTCGCGGGGGAGCATGCCTTTGAGGAGTTCCGCCAACGTGGGCTGGCCAATCTCTTGCAGTTCGTACCGTACGGGGAACACGGGCACGTCCACCTGCACCACCCGCCGCAGGTCGATGGGCGTGGCCGCGAGCACCGCGTCCACCTGGGCGCGGCGGATGGTCGCCTCCAGTTCCCGAATCTGCTCCCGGCCATACCCCAGGGCAGGGAGCACCGGCCCCAGGTGAGGGTAACGCTCGTAGGCTTCACGAATCGAACCCACCGCGAAGGGCCTGGGGTCCACCGGTTGGGCATGGAAGCGCCGCGCGGCCAGGTACGCCGCGCCGTAGCCCATCTCACCGTGGGTCACCGTGGGGCCGTCTTCCACGGCCAGCACGCGGCGGCCCATGACCGCGTGCACGTCCCCTTCCAGCGTAAAGGGCATCGCGGCCTCGACGATGCGCAGGTCCGGGTTCAGTTCCAGAAGGCGCTGCCGCACGGCCAGCACGTCCTCGTAGGCCGCGGTATCCACCTTGGTGATGACCGCGATGTGGGCCATGCGCGCGTTGGTCTCGCCAGGGTAATAGGTGGCCTCATGGCCCTTGCGCAAGGGGTCGGCCACCACGATGTGCACGTCGGGCACGAAGAAGGGCAGGTCGTTGTTGCCCCCGTCCCAGAGGATGACGTCAGCCTCGGCCTGGGCCTGTTCCAGGATGCGGGCATAGTCCACGCCTGCGTACACCACCATGCCGTTGCGCAGGTGCGGCTCGTACTCCTCCCGTTCCTCGATGGTGCACTCGTAGCGGTCCAGGTCCTCGAAGGTGGCGAAGCGCTGCACTACCTGCTTGCGGAGGTCGCCATAGGGCATGGGATGCCGGACGATGACCACCCGGTAACCCCAATCACGGAGCAGGCGGGCCACCCGGCGGGTGGTCGGGCTTTTGCCCGCGCCCGTGCGCACCGCGGTGACCGCGACCACGGGCTTTGCCGCCTTGAGTTGGGTGCGCTTTGGCCCCAGCAGCCAGAAATCCGCGCCCGCGGCCTGGGCTATGGCCGCGCGGTGCATCACGTATTCATGGGAGACGTCGCTGTAGGAAAAGACCGCGACGTCGATGTCGTGCTCCCGAATCAAGCGGGGGAGGTCGCTTTCGGGGTAGATGGGGATGCCTTCGGGGTAACGGGGTCCCGCGAGTTCCGGCGGGTACCGACGGCCTTCGATGTTGGGAATCTGCGTCGCGGTAAAGGCCACCACGTGGTAGGCAGGGTTCTCCCGGAAGAACACGTTGAAGTTGTGGAAATCCCGGCCTGCCGCGCCCAGAATGACCACCCTTCGGGGCCTTGCGCTTTCCCGTTGGGTCATTGGAGATTCCTCCTTCGTCATTCGTCGATGGTCGTTAGTCGATGGTCGTTGGCCGTTAGCAGTTAGCAGTTAGCCGACCGCCGACTGCCGACCGCTGACTGCGGACTGCCGCCCGCCGTCACTTCGCCTGTTCCAGGGCCTGGATGAGGATCCGGCAGAAGGCGGGGATGTCCTGGACCACCCGGCCCCAGACCAGGTTGCCCTCCTGGAAGGCGGGTTCGTCCACCCAGGTGGCCCCGGCGTTGATGAGGTCGTCGCGGATGCCCACCGAACCCGTGGCCCGGTGCCCGGCCACGATGCCTGCGGAAATCAGCACCCAACCGCCATGGCAGATGCTGGCCACGATTTTGCCCTGCTGGTACACCCCCCGGACCAAATCCAGCACGCCGGGGTCGCGGCGGAGTTTATCCGGCGCCCAGCCGCCGGGTACCACCACCGCGTCCACATCGTTGGGGGAAAGGTCCTTCGCGGCGACCGTCGCGGTCGCGGTCAGGCAGTGCTTGCCCCGGTAGGTGCCGGGCTTGCGGCTGGCCACGATGACCTCCGCACCGGCCTCTTCCAGGCGCATCCGGGGCACCCAGAACTCCAGGTCCTCAAACCCCTCTTCGACCAGCACGACCACGCGCTTGCCCTGCAACGTCATACACGCCTCCTTATGGAATGGGCTTCGGGGCCTCAGGCGTTCACGCCCGCTATCCGGCCCCCTCGCGGATGGCTTCACAACCCCTGGCGATTATACCTGGCCCTTCCCCCACCTCAGGGGCGGGCACTGCCCTCCCCCGACGAACGACCACCGACCACCGACCAACGACCAACGACCATCGACCATCGACCACCAACCACATCAAGTACAATCGAAGGCACCCCATCGTGGAGGAGGCTGAACGCATGGACCATGGCCTTATCCATGGCTGGCTTGAGGTCATCACCGGACCCATGTTCAGCGGCAAGACCGAAGAACTCATCCGCCGGTTGCGCCGCGCCCGGATTGCCCGCCAACCCGTTCAGGTCTTCAAACCCCTGCTGGACAACCGTTACGACCGCAAGCAAGTTGCCTCCCACGCGGGGGCCCGGTTTGAAGCCATCCCCATCGCCCGCCCAGAAGAAGTCTTCCGCCACCTGAAGCCCGAAACCCGGGTGGTGGCCATCGACGAAGCCCAGTTCTTCGACGAGACCATCGTGGACGTGGTGCGGAAACTCACGGACCGGGGCCTGCGGGTCATCGTCAGCGGCCTGGATATGGACTTCCGGGGCGAGCCCTTCGGCCCCATGCCCCTGCTGCTGGCCCTGGCCGACGAGGTCACCAAACTCCACGCGATTTGCATGGTCTGCGGGGGCCCCGCGACCCGCTCCCAGCGGTTGATCGACGGCCGTCCGGCCCGGTACGACGACCCCGTGGTGCTGGTGGGCGCGCAGGAACTGTACGAACCCCGCTGCCGCGCCCACCACCGAGTGCTTCCGCCCGTGAAGGAGGAGAAGGACCATGACCAGGATGGTGCAGGACTACCGGGAGTACCTTAAGGAAATCCTGATTCCCGAAGACGTGCTCCAGCAGCGCATCGCGGAACTGGCCGAGGAAATCAACCGGGACTACGAAGGCAAGGTCCCCCTGCTGGTCTGCATCTTGCGGGGCGGCGTGATGTTCCTCACCGACCTGGTGCGCTACCTGCGCATCCCCCATGAAATCGACTTCATGGCCATCCAGTCCTACGGCGTGGGCCGCCGCGAGCCAGGCGAAATCCGCCTCACCATGGACCTGCAGAGTTCCATCCGGGACCGGCACGTCATCCTGGTCGAAGACATCATCGATACCGGCCACACCATCTCCCAGGTGCTCCGCCTGCTGGAGGTGCGGCAGCCCAAGTCCATCCGGGTGTGCGTCCTGTTGGACAAGCGGGCCCGCCGGGAAGTGGACGTACCCATCCACTACCGGGGGTTCGAAATCCCCAATTACTTCGTGTTCGGCTATGGGCTGGATATGGACGGCTACTGGCGCAACCTCCCCTTCATCGCGGTGCCGGACCTGAACAAGTACCGGCCCCCGCGTACCCTGCCTGGGGAGGAAAAGGATTGAGTACGCTGCACCCCCTGCCCGAACTGGCCGTTGAGGTGCGCCGGCTCCTGCCGGCCGACCTGCCCGTGCACCTGGTGGGCGGCGCGGTCCGGGATTGGCTCTTGCAGCGGCCTGTGGTCGATATGGACTTCGTGCTGCCCCATGGCGCCCTGGGCTGGGCCCGGCACGTGGCCCGGCACCTGCAGGCCGATGTCTTCCCCCTGGACCCGGAGCGGGACGTGGCCCGCGTCATCCTCCAGACCGCCCAGGGTCGGCGGGTGCTGGACTTCGCGGCCTACCGGGGCCCGACCTTAGAGGACGACCTCCGCCTGCGGGACTTCACCATCAACGCCCTGGCCGTAGACCCCCTGCAGCCCCACCGCCTCATCGACCCCACCCACGGCCTGCAGGACCTCAAGGACCGCCGGTTGCGCCTGTGCTACCCCCAGGCCGCGCTGGACGACCCCGTGCGGGTGCTCCGGGCCGTTCGCTTCGCGCTGGAGTTGAACCTGACCATCCTGCCCGAAACCCGCAAGGCCCTGCGACTGGCCGCGGCCCGGCTCACCCTGGTTTCCCCCGAACGTGTACGGGACGAACTCTTCCGGCTTTTGGGCCTCCGGGCCTTCCCTTCGGCCCTGCGGCTGCTACAGCGGTTGAACGGGCTGGCGCCGGTGCTCCCCGAAGCCGAGGCCATGACCGAAGTGGCCCTGCCCCCCAGTTACGGCGAGGACCGGACCCTGTGGGACCATACCCTGCATACGCTGGAACACCTGCAGGACCTGCTGGACGCGCTGCTGCCCCCCTACGACCCGGACAAGGTGGCCAACGTCTTTTTGGCCCAGGTCTCCTGGCGGCTGGGCCGTTACCGCCACCGGCTGGCCGACTACCTGCGGGAAGAGATGGCCGGCTTCCGCCCGCGGCTGGGCCTGCTCAAACTGGGGGTGCTGTATCACGACGTGGGCAAACAGCAGGTACCGGTCCTGCATCCCGACCCCGAAGCCCACGCCCGGGCCGGCCGGGTCATCATCGAGGAACGGGCCAGGGCCTTGCGCCTGGCCCGGGAAGAGGTCCGCTGGCTGGGCCGCTTCGTAGGGCAGCACATGTGGCCCCGGCGTTACCAGAAAGGGACGCTTCCGGAGCCGGTGGACCTGTATCGCTTCTACCGTACGGCCGGCGAAGCAGGGGTGGCCCTTGGGCTGCTCCACCTGGCCGATTTCCGGGCCAAAGCCGGCCTCAAGGTCCCCCGTTCGGCCTGGAACCACCAGGTGGATGTGGTCCGCCGCATGTGGGAGGCCTGGTGGGAACACCGGGAGACGTGGGTGGACCCGGTGCCCCTGCTCCGGGGCCATGACCTGATGCAGGCCCTGGGCCTGAGCCCGGGCCCCCTCCTGGGCCGGATTCTCGAAGCCCTGAAAGAGGCCCAGGTCGCCGGCGAGGTGACCACCCGGGAACAGGCCCTGGACTGGGTCCGTGCCTGGCTGCAAACCCAGGGGCCGGATTACGGGAAGATATCCTCCAGCAACGGTTCGTAGGTGCAGCGGCAACCCAGGGGGTGGGAACAATCCGGGACCGGCAGTTCCGGCGCTTCTTCCTTGGGATACGTGCCCTCAACAAAACGGCAGGCTGCGCAGGCGTCATCGCTGACCACCACCCGCACGTAGCGCACCGCGGGGTTGCTCCGCAGAATG
This sequence comes from Anaerolineales bacterium, assembly GCA_026991215.1. Classification (GTDB taxonomy): domain Bacteria; phylum Chloroflexota; class Anaerolineae; order Anaerolineales; family DRMV01; genus S139-71. The sequence goes on along the minus strand of JALXBY010000244.1, from coordinate 17,754 downwards.
CGCAACACGTCCTGGGGCTTCAGGTCCAGGTGGTAGCCGCAGTAGGGGCAGTCCCCCGTGGGGATGTGGATGGCTTTGCCGCAACGGGGGCAGGTGTACACTTCGGTCTTGACGTCCATGGGCATGCCTCCTGGAAAGGCTGATTCAAGTATACTTGCCCCGTGTTTCGGGGGCCGGTCCCCCTGACCTGTGTCCCGACCCCTTGCGCGTCCATCCCTGCCCTGTGGAGGTTGCGCCATGCCCCTGGCTCTGCTTTCCTTCTGGGAAAAGGACCCCTGGCTCCCCCTGGCCCAGGGCCTGCACCGCCTGGGTTGGTCCCTGATAGCCTCAGAAGGCACGGCCCGCTGGCTGGCCGAACACGGCATCCCCGCCCGGACCATCACGGACCTCACCCAGGTGCCCCCCTTGCTGGAGGGCCGGGTGAAAACCCTGCACCCTAAGGTGTTCGCGGGCATCCTGGCCCGGGACCTGCCCCAGGACCAGGCCGACCTGGAGCGCCTGCAGGCCCCGCGCATCGACCTGGTGGCCGTCTCCCTGTACCCCTTCCAGGAGGTCATCCGCCAGCCGGAGGCTTCCCTGGAGACCGTGCTGGAACACATCGACATTGGCGGGGTCGCGCTGCTGCGGGCCGCGGCCAAGAACTTCCCCCACGTCACCGTGTTGGTGGACCCCCAGGATGCGGCCCCCGTGTTGCACGAACTCGAAACCCAGGGGGAAACCACCCTGGCCACCCGCCGCGGCCTGGCCTGGAAAGCCTTTGCCCGGAGCACCGCGTACGATGCGGCCATTGCCCACTACCTTTCGGAAGGCGCGTTCACCGCGCTGCCCCTTTACCGTCAGCGGGTGTTGCGCTATGGGGAAAACCCCCACCAGCAGGCCGAACTCTGGAGCCTGCAGCCCGAGGCAGGCATCCTGGGCGGCCGGGTGCTCAAGGAAGGCAAACCCCTTTCCTTCAACAACCTGGTGGACCTGGACGCGGCCTGGCGCGCGGTGCAGCGGCTGCCCAAACCTGGCGTGGTCATCGTCAAACACGCCTCCCCGTGTGGGCTGGCCACCGGGAGCACCGTCGCGGAGGCCTTCCGCAAGGCCCTGGCCTCGGACCCGGTTTCTGCCTTCGGCAGCGTGATTGCGGTGAACACCACCCTGGACGAGGCCGCGGCCCAGGCCATGTGGACCCTGTTCATCGAGGTGCTGGCCGCGCCCGACTTCACCGAGGGCGCGCTGGAAATCCTGCAGCGGCGCAAGAACCTGCGGGTGCTGGCGTTGCCTGAGGCGCCGCCGGCCGAAGCCCGCTGGCGTTCGGTCCTTGGGGGGATGCTCCGCCAGGACGACGACCCCGGCGACCCCGAAGGAACCACCTGGCAGGTGGTCACCCGCCGGGAGCCGACCGAGGCCGAATGGGAGGACCTGCGCTTTGCCTGGCTGGCGGTGCAGCCGGTACTTTCCAACGCGGTGGTCCTGGTCAAGAACCGGGCCACCGTGGGCATTGGCGGGGGCCAGCCCAACCGGGTGGACGCGGTGCGTCTGGCGGTCATGCGCGCGGGCGAACGGGCCCGGGGCGCGGTGCTGGCCTCGGATGCCTTCTTCCCCTTCCCGGACGGCGTGGAAGAGGCGGCCAAAGCCGGCGTCACCGCGGTGATTCAGCCCGGCGGCTCCATTCGGGATAAAGAAGTCATCGCAGCCGCGGACCGCCTGGGCCTGGCCATGGTGTTCACCGGTGTGCGGCACTTCCGGCATTGATGGGCGCGCACTGCCTTCTGCGGCTGGCTATGCACGGGACCTGCGCGCCTCATCCCGAATGGCCTGCAGGTTCAAAATCTCCGCCACCTCGAAGCGGGGCGGAACCACACGCTGGCCGTCTGGGCCGACCACGGGCCGCATGCGGATGCAGGGCGGGAAGTAGCCCATGCGTCCGTGCAATTCCGCGATGAGCGCGACCGCGCTAAAGTTGAGCGCGGGCGGGTTGATGAGGAGGGGAAGGGTTTGCCACTCTTCAGGGGTCAATCCCGCAGCATCGGCCATGGCCGAGACTTGTGGTGCCAGGGGCTGCTGAGGGTCAATCTGGCTGTTGATGACTACCACCCGCTCGGGCTTCTGGCCTGTGAGTTTCTCGATTTGCGCCAGGTGTTCGTCGGTCAGGGGGTGGGCAAAGTTGAGGATGAGCATGGGTTAGCGCTCCCATGTAATGATTTCGCGTTCGAGCCAAAGCTCTGTTTGGGCCAGTTGTTCGATGGTCTCATTGCATCTGAGGGCTTCTTCCCATAATTCTTGGTAAGGTTGCACCAATTCCCATTGTGGGCCAATTTTATAGCCTTCAAGTGTCTCAACGATAAGGCCTTGTTTCCACATTGGAGCCAGATAGGCCTCCCGCAGAACTTCCTCCGATGTGAGTCCATAGCTTAAGTTCCAGTACTTGTTCCTCAAGATGCTGTACAGATCGCCCAAAGATATAGGGCCTTTTTGCGCAAGCAAATCAATGATAGCGCGTGTCAAAGGGCTCAATGCCAAGGGCATAACCGGTAATTCCACCCAGTATCCGTCCTCCGCTGTAAAGCGCACACATTTCTCAGCGTCCGGGTTTTCCGCCTGCACGTAATAAAGCCGCGCCACAGCACCGGAGAGGGTAGCAGCCAGTTCCAGGGCGAAGTTGATCACGTTGTTACCTCCCGTCAAGTTGACCCACATCTCTTTTCCTTGCCCGCCGACGCCGGCCAGCGCGGCCACGACCCAGATCACTCGCTCATAGGTGGTGCGGATATCCCGGCGATCGACTTCGCACCAGAAGACGGTGCCTTCGGGACGACCGCCGCTGATGGCAGGCCATTCACGGCGCAATAACCGACGAAGCACCTCCTTCATCGGCCCGCCAGACACCCGCGGGTCCTTTGCGATCCGTCCAAGTGGATTGTCCACATAGTCAAACGCTGGAACGGTTCCGCTGAGAATCTCCCGAGTCGTAAACAACACAACGGCCTGTATATCGCCCACCTTCTCGCCTGCTTCCCGTTGACGAACCTCCCCTGAGCGGGCGAAAAAGGCCCGGTCCTCCTCGTTCCACCGCTGATAGCGGGAGGCCAGATAAGAGATAGGGCCAGTAATGGCACCTGGTGAGCGCCCCAGACCCATCAGGTGATAGACACCCATAGTTACCTCCGTGCTTTTAAGAATCGCTCAATCGCTCGCCGGGCAGCTTCCAATTGGCCCGACGTTTTGGCAGTCGTGGTCAGAATCAATTGCAAGGGGAAGTCGGTGCCTAAGGGCTCAAAGATTCGGATACGATTTGGAGGCTCGGTTTTGATCTTGCCTTCACCGCTTCGCCACTCTCCGCTTTGAATTTCCGTGATAAAGGGAAAACGCCCACACAGTTGCCAGGCAAATTTCTCCAGTCGGTCCTTGTAATGATGCGGAGCAATATGGACTTTGCATTCCTCCTGGCGGGCCGGTGGCAACCCCTCAACGCTTTCAAGAATCTGGCTAATGAGCCGCCCCAGTTCGGTGACCTCGCCCTGGGAAGTAAGTAGGCCGTTTTCACGGAGCAAGCGACGAATGTCGCGTGGCACTTCGCCCTGCTCCGTTAAGGCAAGGCGGATATCTTCAAGAAAAGGAAAGAGTCCGATAACAGGAAGAGTAACCAAACGCGGGCGGTCAGTTGGCTCGGCGTTCAAGGTAGGATGCAGTTTTCGGGTCAATTCCTCAGGTAAATGCTTCCACTTGCGCAGTTCATGGATTTCACCTTCTTCTTCCAACCAGGGTGGAACCCAAATATGGAAAAGTCGCTCGGCGCCGAAAAATTGCACGGCCAGCGCGAGAAGCGCAGACATCGCTTTACGCCCGCCTGCAATGGATACATACACACGATGGCCTGCATCTCGTAGGGTCTTGAGGTATTGGCTGGCCAGTTGGAGAAATTCGGCCGCAGCCTGTGTGCTGTCGATATCGGTGTACACGCCGATCTGAATAGGTGAAATCCACACAATTCCATCGTGGGCAGGAAGGTGTTGGGCGAGCAAAGAAAAGCTATCCCGCACATCGGAATCTTCGGTCAAGAATAGCGAGATGCCATCAATGTGAACGCCTTCTTCCCGCAACAAATCTACGGCTTCTGTAATTACGGCAGGTGCGGTACCCAGGGTGGCCAGAAGGATGTTTTTGACTTTGGTCATGAATGCACCTCCCCGTGAGCCACGCGTGCAGGATCAATTACTTTCATTTCAGGTAAAGGCAAAGATCTGTTTTTCATATCTTTCTTAACTTTTTCCCAATTATTATCATAAGTCACCAACCATGCGTCATGTTCGAGTCCTGTTGCTATAATGAGGCTATCCGTAATGGTGTTTCTGCCCAGGGTATCCCTATAGTGCTGAACTATAAGCTCTGCATAATATTGGGCGCGTTCTGAGACGGGGATAATTTGAGCGTCGAACGTCTCACAAATATGTTTTAGCGTAGATATTTCCTGTTCCACTTGACTGCGGCGTATATCCGGAGACATTAGGATAAGAGAATTGCCTGTGTATTCAACAACTGAAATCAGCTGTTTATTTTCGTCCGAAATAGACCATCTTCGACCTTTTCGAAGAGTATCTACAAAAAACTGGTTTGGAAGAGGTTGTTGATATTCGCTTAATTCATGCAAAAGCACCTCCTGCATTCCTGCAGGAACCTCACCTTCCTCTAATTTCCGAATCCATAAAGGCACCAAGTTAGGAGATTCTTCCTTGATCTTCCATTTCACTGGTGCCCACATTTCTAAAACAGATATCTGTGAGATAAGAATTTCCCCCAAATCCGCGGCTACTGTTAAAGCATCATGCACCTCTTGATCATCATAGCGAATATAATTGATGAGTACGTTTGTATCGAAAACAAATCGTGGCATTCCTCATCGCCTCCGCCCCTGTTTACCCTGAACAACCAGGCTCCAGGCCACATAACCGAACAGGCGCTGTTGTTCGGTACGAGGCAAAGAGGCAACGCGCCGGGCATAGCGCTGCATGGTTTGCGCAATCAAGCGGTGGGCCCGCTGTATGGCCGGCCGCATTGTGGGGTCTTTGGATAAACGTTGTGCGTAATGGATGGCTCGTTGAAGCGCATCGCGATATTGGGCTTGATAGGCCTGAAGAATCTGCACCCACTTCATCCACTCGTTGCGCGTGACCCCCGGCAGGCCATCGGCGATTTGTTCCGCCAGGGTCACCAGTTCATCCTCGCGGCTCATCAGTACACCTCCCGCGGGCAGGCTTCATCCGTCTGGGGTTGGGCTTCGGCACGGAATTGGTGCCAGGCCTCTTCGTCCAACAATGCCTCGGATTGGAGCCACTGGAGGAGCAAGTTTTTCACCCCCCCTGGAGCAGATTGAAGGAACCGCTGCCAAAGATCATCTGCGTCCGTAGACGGGGATGTTTGAATGAATACACCACGGGGATGAAAGCGGACGCTTCCTAAACACCGCGGCTTGGCCCCGCCCAATTTGAGGGGGAAGGCGTAAACAATCGTGTTGGGCTTGCTGGAATGGAGGCCCAAGCCCAGCGCCCTCATCAGTGCGCCCATTTCTGCACCACTCAGGTTTTCAAAGTACAGGGTGGTACGGAAACGGCTTCCTTTGGGGACAACTTCCAGAAAACGGGTGTTCTTGCGAGGGTGCAGGTCTTGCTTCTGGAAAGCCTTGGTTTGATAAAACTTACGCGCCTTACGGACTTGGCGCGGGGGCCACAGGTCAGCGATTTTGATGGTCTCGGTGCGCACCTCGCCTACCGGGACCGCGTCGGAGAAATGCACCCGGCCGCGGTAGCCCGTTGTGCCAAAAACGCGGCAGGCCGGGCAGAGTCGGGCCTTCTCCTCTTTCCCTTTGCGAACCAGACCGCATGCCATATGAGCAGTAGAAAGGGGCCGCTCCCGACGGTTTCGTTGAGAAACGCACGAGTTTGTGATGGCCTCAAACACTGCCCGCACCGCGCCCTTGATACTGGTCGCGGGTATCACCAACTGCCCATCCCGGCGGGCAAAGGCATAGCGGGCCTGTTCGCGGCCATCGGGCAACCGCACCAAGTCCAGGTTCCCGCTTCCCACATAAAGGTAGTCCGAGAGCACCTCAATCTCCCAAACCAAACGGCCTGTCCAGCCCTCAAATTTTTCGTGGAACACCGGCCGGGTTTTCTGCGGAGACTCGTCCAGCAAGACCCAGAAGAAGGGCTTGGGTTCAGGTTCAGAACGCCGTGCCATCATGCTTCCTCCTCAAGGAATTCACACAAACTCACAAAGGTGGGCACACCATTGCGACGGTAGAGCCGGATCCGAATCTTGCCTGTTGACTTTCCTGTGGGATACTGGGCGAATTGAGGCAAAACCCGGGCTTCTCGCAAGTCCTGCAGATAAAGCGTCTGTTCCTCTACCGTCCATTCGCCGGGCAGCACTTTGTGGTTGGGCAAGGCCTTTGTGGTGAGCAAGAGGGCCTCGTACTGCTCATTACCCAACGCGCGCCAACACAATTCGCCTTGGGTATTGAAAACCGCCCCCTGCTCTTTCCAGTCTGCAGGGTAGCCTTCTCCCACAGTGAGACGGGCAGCGTCGGCGACCCAATGCCAGACAGCCTCGCCCAGATGGGTTTGGGCAAGGCGTTGCAGCTCTTCGCTGGTGCCTGTCAGGTAGTAGACGAATCCCTGCATGGCTCCAACCCTCACAGTGCCTGGATGGCAAGCCGGGCTAATTCATTCCAGCCCTGCGTGCCGTATACCCGCCGCGTGTACACGCCCAACGGTTCTTCACGGGTGAATTCAGGGCCGTTTTGCAGGTCCAAATCGGCCGGTGGGAACAAACCATAGGCCTGCGCCGTTGCGTTGTCCACAAAAGCCCTCAGGCCCCGGAGGCGCTCGGGGTGATAGTTCACAACAACTTCGTCCACCCAGGCCTCGCGCACCTCCACTTCTACCTCACCGAATCCCCGGTTTTTGCCAAAGCCCACTTTCACCAGGCCTTGATTCATAGCGGCCAGGGCCGTAGCCACCAGTCCCAACTGCCAGATTTCAAAGTTCTCCAGCACCAGGTGCCCTTCAAACGTCCCCGAGACGGCTACTTCCATTTCAAAAGGCCCATGGGCCACCGCGTGGGTCAGCCGCGAGATGGCCACACCGTAGCGGATTTCGGTGCGCACTTCTTCCACGGGGAAGAAATCGGTGAAGGAAAGCCGGCCCCGCAGCCGGGTATGGCCGAAGATGCGGCAGGCACCGCAGGATTGGCGGTACACCGATGCTGTATCCGTCTCATTCTGCAAGCGTCGGGCACAACTCTCCGCTTCATCGGGGAATGTTGGACAGGCCCAACGCCAACTGTCTCGGGCATCAAAGGTGCGCAGGGCCTTCTCCACAAATCCCCGCACAACCCCTTTGAGGGATGAACCGGGAATGTAGACTGTTTCGCCTCGGTCAGGGTGAAACGTGCGCACGAATTGCATATCCGGCAATGCGGGGTTGGCGGAGATACCGCCGGCCTTAATCAGCAAGGGGCCTTTAGGACGAATGCGCACGGTCAAGTGCAGGGCGTTGTATCGGGTCTTATGCATGGGTCATCCCTCCCCTTGGTTCAGTTGCTGGCTCAGGTAGTCGCGGAAGGCCTGAAGGTATTTCTCCGGGCTGTCCTGGGCCGGTTGGCCGCCTGTCAGGTAGTTCACCAAATTGGTTTGGTCAATTCGCTCCAGGCGCAGGTCCTTCAGTTTTCCCCAGCCGGGGCCGCGAGTCACTTTGCCGCCCAAGGGCAACTGGCCTTCTTGCCAGAACCGCAAAACCGAAAGGAGAAGGCCCAACTCCCAATCGTCCAGGTTTTCGGTCAGAATCTCAATGCCGAACCTGGCCCCTGGCACAACCACCTCAAAGTCGTACTTGATGCCCTGGCGGGCCGCGCCCAGGTCCCGGTCAATGCCCACGCCATCGCGTATCTGGGTGACCACAGGCAGGTCTTCGGAGTTCTCCAGGTAGGCATCCTTAAAGGACACCCGGCTGGCCAGCCAGGGGGAACCAAAGATGCGGCACGCGGTGCAGGCTTCATCCCAAACCAGATGCTCAGTTGCTTCATCCTGCAGCCAGATGCGGGCCTGGTTCCGATCCACACACGGGTCTGCGAAGGGGTCACAGGCCCATAGACCAATTTCCTCCCCGTTGGGAAGGCTGCGCAAAATGCGCTCGGTCAGCGCCCGTACCGTGCCCTTGATGGACGAGCCGGGGATGAACGGAAGACCATCCGGCCCTTTCATAACGGGTAGGTCCGTGCCCACGGGCTCCAGCGAAATGCGGCTACCCACGGAAAGGGCAGTTTGCATTTCCAAAGTGGCCCGCAGCACCACACGGTTGTTAAAGGTGTCAAACATGGCTTATCCCTCCTGGCTTTTCACATCCCAGAGATGCCAGCGCACCGCGTGGCCCAAAACGCGGGTGACCATTTCCAGGTGAATTGTCTTAGGGTCATCATGGGTTTGTTTTGCAATCTCATTGGCAGTGTCCGTTAAGTTCTCCATCTCATCAATCAGATACTCTGCCCAATCTCGGGGAATGTTATCTGTAGTGCGTGCAGCCTGGTATCGGACAAACAAGGCCAAAGCCTTCCATGAGTCGGTGCTCTTGGCGACTTCCAGGATGTTGCGCAGTTGGCGCACCTTACCGTCTTTCCGCTGTTTTTCGTTTAAGGACTCCCATAATGCCTTCGCCACTTCGCGGGCCTGTTGCACCAACTCGTCCTCTTTCGTCGCGAGTGCCTGACGGGTTCTCGAATTTAACTTCTTCATCGCTCTTCTACCTCCTGATGAAAGGGATGACACACCAAGATTTCGCCGAAGCCCTCGTCTCGGCGCAGGCCCAGGCCTTCGGCTTCCAGGGCTTGCAGTGCGGGAAGCAGGTCGTCCATGCTACCGTCCCAGCGGTAGACGTAGACGCTCCCCATGCGTGCGGCCAGGTTGGTGGGCTTGGGCAGGCCCCACGCGGTGGACCAGCCGCTGGCCATATCCGGTCGAGTCGCCCACCAGATGGGCCGGAGGACGCGACCGTTGATGTACAACTCCGGAACCAGTTCGGGCAGGCCGTGGTTGACGAACACACCGGGCGAAAGCAAGTCCACCGAGAAGTACAGGCCGTCGGGCTTCTCCGGAAGTCCGTCCGGGTTGGCCGCGAGGCGTTTAAGGTCCTGCCAGAGATCGGTCAAAATGCGGTTGAAGGTTTCGACCCGCTCCTTGAGGCCAGGCCATTGAGGGGGGTCGCTCTCCTCAACGTGCACCCGCCCATACCCTCGGGTGTGCAGTGCGCCGATGGCTACATGGTCCAGGGCCTGCCGCAGTTCTTGTACGGCTTGTGGGTCCCCGTACACTCGCCCCAGGAACACCACAGACTTGTTTTTGGGCTCATCCTTTTTGTTGCTTGTTATCACCGCCGGGGCTTGGGGCGCGAGTGCGTTCACGGTGTAAAGCATCTGAAACTGGGAAGCCCGACGGAAGCGGCTTAAGGCCACTTTGGTTTGGGCATGGTACCGAGGACGAAATTGCTCGTAACCCACCCTGCCATGGGCTTCATATACGCCGTAGAAGCCTTCTGCCGGTTCCATCCGGCCATCACATTGGGCACATGTAAGGGCGAAGGGGGCGGTCATTTGGGCTCCGGCTTCGCGCAACAAGTGATAGGCCAGTTGGGGGAGCAAGGTATCTACCACCCCGTGCCCTTTGTTCTTAGACAGGAAGGCGGTCTGGAAGCCCGATTCGTGCTTGCACGTCATGGCCGTGAGGGGGAGGGGTAACGTGTACAATAACTGGCCATCATCCACCGCGGGGTAGAAATTCCAGATTCGCAGTTTTTTGACTTGAGCGAGAATGCCCTCATCTTCCTCGCCTTGTGTTTTGAGCCACTCGGCCCAGGCACCCCGCAACAGGCGGCCGGGAATGTAGGCGCGGGTGGTCAGAAATTGGGCATCGGGCCGCACCGAACCCAGCACCAGGGGCTCCTCGGGGGTAATTTTCAACCATATCGGCTTCATTGGCCGCCTCCTAACCACCGGTTCCAATAGCGTTCCAGCGCCGTCCCGGCTAACGGCTGGCCGTCCATCGTGCATTCGGTCTCAATGGCTTCCAGCCAACCCAGGCCGCGGGTACGCCCCGCGCCCAACGCCGGGAGCATCCGGGCCGCCAAAACTACCAGGGCCGCGGCCTCTTCGGCCTCTTGTTGAGAAGGAAAGAAGCCTTCGATAACTGTCTGGGCTTCCACGGGGCCTGCCACGGTGGTTTCCACAAAATACAACCGCTGGGGAACCGCTGCACGACGGCGTCGGCTGATGGCTACACCGGCGCGGATTTGGGTCTCTATCTCGCCTATATTCTTTCTCCTCAAAACCCCGTCCTGAAATCGTAAGAGAGAAGGCCGCCGGGGGTTGCCAAAGACCCGACAGACTAAGCACAAGTTCTCAAGATCCGAGCACATTTGACCGGGGTCGGGTGCATTACAGATGTGCACATGGCCACGTAGCAATTGTTCAGCCTGGTCTCGCAGGGCACCTTTGAGGGAGGTGGCAGGGAGTACATAGGTGTCGTCATATCGCTGGACCAGGGCCTTGTCCGCGCCCCATCGCCAGCGGTTGCCTGTGGTGTGGAACGCGGTTCGCCATTTGAGACGCAAGGCGATTTTGAGATGCACCATTTAGTCGCCCTCCTCTTGAATATCCGACCGCATGGCGCGAAGTTCGGCCAGTTCCAAGGCGTCCAGCAAAGGCGTTTTCCAGATGCGGCGCCCATTTTCCTCGGTGGGCCACCAGAGATAAATGGGGGCCTCGTCTTCCCGCTCAGCCTGAAACGTCGTGGCCAAGTCTTCTAAGGCATCGATGAATCTTCCCACCTTTTCACGATGCTCACCGTTCCGCCGTCGGGCCAGGTCATAAAGGATTTGGGAGAGAGCGGTCCAACGCCCGCGTTCCAGGGCCTTGCCCCACCGATGGCGCAGGCTGCGGGGCCATGAAGCGAGGATATTGACCACATCTTGCATCTTTCTCGCTTGCGCCAGGGTAAAAGGCCGTGCGGTCAGATGAAAATCGCCCACTTTGTATTGCTCGGTGACGGCTTCGGCTCTGGTAATGGCAATGGCGTTGGGCAACCACAGGAAGTTGATGGCGCTTGTTTCCGCCTGCCGGGCCTTGACTTTGGCTTTCTTGAGCAGGTCGGTGGCCAGCGCTTCCAGATACCACACGGGGTGTTTGGCATCGGCGATAGCAATACCCACCGAAGCGGTAATAGGCATGGGCCAAGCCGCGGGCCAATAACCGAGATTATCCTTCACCTTCTCTTGTACATATTGCTCGAATTTCCCCAGAAACGCCACGGCCACATCCCAGGCATACCCGGCTTGTATAAGCAGGGTAACGTCATCACCGCCGATGTTGAGGATTTCAAAGGGCCAGGCTTTCTCTTGTTCCAGTGGCTTTTGGCAGACCTCCCAAAGGGCCTCGTACAGGGCTTGTTCTGTGCCCTCTGTTAGGGCCTTGGATAGGACTGCATATTCATTCTCGTCTTTGACCTTCTGTAACAGGTCGCCGACGTTGTTCCCATCAGCATAGAGAAAGGCCACATAAGGGCGTCGTGCACTTGCAGCCAGTTCGTTCACATCCTTGGGAGGAGTGGATGGTAAGTTATATCTCCTCTTCTCTAAGAATCGCTCAAAACCACGGTGGCGGCATATACGACCTGTGCGATGTCTCCGGTAACACACACGACACACATGTTTCGTTTCAAACATCCCGCTTTGGGTGTAAGTCACCTTCCTTTCCGCCACCCGCTTACCGCAAATCTCACACCGCTTACCGAAGGGGAAGGCTTCAATAAAGGGTACGACCTGCTTTTGTTGTTTTGCCTCCCGCAACCTCGCGGCCAGGAACGCGGTGCGACGGGCAAATTCGCCGGCGCTCTGGGCTTCCTGATGGGCCTTGACCAGACGACCTGCCCAGCCATCCGTGATGTTTGGCTCGGGAAGAGGGAGCTCAGGAGCGTCTTCATACACTACCGTCACAGTAGCCACTTGGGTGTACTTTAGGTAGATGCGCTCGATTTCGCGTTTGAGATTTTCTGCTTCGTCCGCAGGTATTTCAAACAGGAAACCACCTCCTCCGCAATAAATCGTGCGCCCTCCCCGCTGTTCTACCAACTTTTCCACTTCTTGCTCACATTTGATGAGCCGTTGACTGCCACCGCGAATTTGGGGTAGCCCGGAAGCCTCAAATACATAGGATTTGATGGCGTCTACATCGCCTTGGAGAAGTACGTTTTTCTGGCTCATACAACCTCCTAAAGTTCAGGATGTGGGCTCGGCTTGCGCCTCCACCCACGCCCGCATGGCTGCTTCCAGAAAGGCCGGCAGGTCGCTGAGGGAGAGAACCTGCATGCCGGTGCGTTGTTCCAGCATCTGGCGGGCCGTGGACGAAGGCCTTTCCAAAAGGTGCTCCAGCCATTCATCCGCCATGGCAAAACCTCCCTGACCAAGAATGACTTTATGAGGAAAAATTCGTAGTTTCCATCCCCATCTCCTCCTGAAAATCTCCCCGCAAAGTGGGGAGGCCGTTAGTGGCGGTCAGCCACAGCCGGAAGACCCGGCGCACAAAGCGCAAATCCACCCTGGCCTCCGGCCAGGCCGCGCGGCACACCCGCAGAATGGCCTTGCGATGGGAATCCAGGGTATCCAGGTCGACGCCCATGGCCCGCGCGGCTTCGGCCCGGGTTTCCGTGGTGGCCAAGGCCCGTAGCGCATCTTTCTGGCGAGGGGTCAGCCGCGCCCACACCCGGGCACAACGGCGTTGGGTTTCCTCATCCAGCCCTTCCCCCATCAACCGACGCAACACTTCCGGGGACATCTCCAACAGGCTTCGCAAACCGGGGAAATACGCGGTCCAGGGCACGAAGGGAATCTCCAACAACCGCACCGTGCCCTGGGGCAGGTGCATGCGCGCGCCATCCTTGACCTGGGCCAGCCATTCGGGCGGGGTGTAGATGTGCCAGACCTTATCCTGGGGCGAGCCATAGGTCATGGCCGCGGCGTAGAGCATCAGGCCCAGCGCACGGCGGCCGCCGGTAATGCTAAAATGCAAACGCCAACCTTCGGCTTTCAGCGTACGTACGCGGTCACGCACCTGTTGCCAGGCTTCATCTAAATGCAAATCAGAAAGTAAATCCGGAAGAGGATGGCCGTCTCGGTCTGTAAGGCTACAGGCCTGCAAAGGAATGGATTGGTATGCTTGATAGCGCGTAAATTCACGTTGAAGCCGACGAAAAGCGGCTTGGTAGACGGGGTTTCCTCCCGGAAAGACAACTTCCACCACTTGCGGGCGGATTCCCCGTGCTAGCAAAGCATCCAACGTAAAAGTCAAAATTTGAGGTTGGCCTCCCAAGGAGGCCAGAAGCCTTTCCCCCAGCATGTTTTTTCCTCTTCGGAGGCTCAAAATGATGTGTTTGAATGATACCATGCCGATATAGGGAAAGGGGGTGCCATGGGCTTAAATCTCCCCGCCTTATTGGTCATGGGGCCACCGCATAGTGGCAAGTCCGTATTGGCGTATCACCTCAGCCGGCGTTTATATCGGGCGGGTCTCGCCCATTATCTGTTGCGCACCGCGCCGGATGGCGAAGGGAACTGGTTTTATGAAGGGCCCCGAAATAAGGTGCTCTCCCTGCGTCTTGCGGCCAAAGGCCGTTATACGCCGGACCTGGTACGACGCATGGTGACGCTTCTCCAGCACCGGCACACCCCGCTCCTGGTGGATATGGGCGGACGGCCACGGGGTGAACAGTGGGAAATCCTTCGGGCATGTACCCACGGTATCTTGCTTTACCGTACACCCGAGGAACGGGAATATTGGATGGCCCACATTCGCGCCACGGACCTCTCCCTCCTTGCTGTCCTGGAAAGCCGCCTTCAGGGGGAGGATGTCCTCGCGGGGACGCATCCGTATCTCACCGGAACCATTACCGGGCTGGACCGGCACCATCCCCGCCTGGGAAAGACCTTTGAGGCTTTAGCCCGCCGGGTGTTTGCCTTGTTCCGCCTCCGGGAGGAAGACCTGGAAGCCCTGCATCGGAAAACCGCACCGTATCCGTTCCTTAGTGAGCGGGAGCTGGCCCGCACCCTGGGGAAACCTTTACCTGCCTGGTGGACTCCAGAGGACCTCCCTCGTCTGCTTCGAGTGATTCCGCGTGGACCTGTATCCCTGTACGGTCGCGGACCGACCTGGCTGGCCGCGGCCATAGCGGCGCATGTGGCGCCCGCTCCCATGGCGGTCTTTGATGCCCATTTGGGATGGGTCCACCTGCCCCAGGTGGATACTTCAGGCACAAAGGACGTGCTCCTTCACATGGAGCCCGTGGACGCGGGACGGTGGCTTCTGCGAATCCAACTTCGCGGCTTTCTCATGCCCACCACTTTACCTGAACCCAACTGGCCCAAAGCCATGCGTTCCGTCATTCTTTGGGGCCGACTGCCACGCTGGGTCTACGGCACGTATGCACAGGCCCTGGCGCGACGCATCCCCCACATTGCGGTATGGGAACCCCGCTTGCAACGGGCTGTGACAATTTTTGGGTTCCGGGCAGATACCTTCCAGGGTTAGCAGACCACGGTCAACAACTGGAAAACAGCGCCTCCAGAACCCGTTGCAGCACCTCTTCCGGGCTGAGGTCGTCGGTGGGGATGTAGATATCTGCGTGGGACCGGGCGTGGGCCAGCCGGCGCAGTTCTTCTTCATAGTCGGCCCGCGTCCAGTGCAGGCCCTTACGTTGGGTGCAGGTCTCGAAAGAGGCGTCCAGGTAGACCAGCAGGTCGGGCCGGGTGAGGCGCTGCCACATGTCGGGCACGTGGGAATGCTCCTGGGCAATGGCCTTGGCCTGGAACCCCAAAGCCTGCAGGGCCCGGGCCAGGGTGCTCTTCCCCGCACCGCACGGCCCCACGATGCCAATACGCCTGGGCGGTCGAACGGGGGGCTTTTCCATGGCAGACATCGTCCTTTTGGCGGAGGCGTCGTATCCTTCCTCTGGAGAATGGCCGTTCCGGGCCGCGTGTATAATAGCCTACACCATTTCCCCTGGAGCGCAGCCATGGCCAAGAAAAAGCAGCGGAAAAAGCGGCGCAACAAACGGCAGACCCAAACCATGAGTTATTATGAGCGGCAACAGCGACGGTACCGCATCATCCTCACGGTCGTTGGCATCCTTCTGGTCATCTCCTTCCTGGTGACCCTGGTGATTCAGTGAACGCGAGGCCGGCCGTATGGAGACATGGCTGCTGGCCCTGGCCTATGGGATTCATCTGGTCGCCACGGTGGTGAGCCTGGGCGCCCTGCTTTCCGCCTTCGACCTGACGCGCATCCTCTTCCTCCCCCAACAGCCGGTCCCCTCCTGGATACGTCGTTACCGGGCCTTCCTGCGGTTGACCTGGATGGCCGTGGCCCTGCTGTGGGCTACGGGGATGTTCCAGATGACCAAGCACCCCCTGTACCAGGGCACGTTGAACTTCAGCACCCCCTGGGCCAAAGGTTTGCTGTTCAAGCACATCCTGGTGCTGGCCTGGATCGTGGGCCTGGCCTACCTGCAATGGGTCCGGCTGCCGGCCTGGGAACGCTGGGCTTTACGCCTGCAAGCCGGGCAGCCTGCCCCCGAAGGCGACCAGGAAGCCCTGCGCCGCAGCCTGATTCGCTCCCTGCGCTGGCAGCAGGTGCTGGTTCTGGCCGTGTTGGTGGTCACCGCGTGGTTGCGGGCCCAGAGGTAACCCATGGCCGCCTTGCGTCTTGTGCCCCGCCCTGTCATTGGCATCGTCCAGGCCCGGATGGGGTCCACCCGGCTGCCGGGCAAGGTGCTGGAACCCCTGGCCGGTAAGTCCATGCTGGCCCACATCCTGGAGCGGATGGCCGCGTGCCCCCTCCTGGACGGCCTGGTCGTGGCCACCACCACGCTTCCCGAAGACGACGCCCTGGTGGAGGAAAGCCAACGGCTGGGATACCCCGTCTACCGGGGCAGTTCCGAAGACGTGCTGGACCGCTTCTACCACGCGGCGAAAACCTTCCAGGCCCGGACCATCGTCCGCATCACCGCGGACGACCCCTTCAAGGACCCCGGCTTGCTCACCCTGATGCTCCGCTTCTGGCTGGAGACCTACCCCGCCTGGGACTACCTGAGCAACACCCTGGAGCCAACCTATCCAGAGGGTCTGGACCTGGAAATCTTCACCTTCGAGGCCCTGGCGACCGCCTGGAAGGAGGCCGTACACCCCGCGGACCGGGAGCATGTCACCCCATATATATGGAAGCGGCCCCACCGCTTCCGGCTGTTTTCCTGGAAAGGGCCGGTGAACCTGGCCCACCTGCGCTGGACCGTGGACTACCCGGAGGACCTGGCCTTTGCCCGCGCGGTCTACGCCCGCCTTTACCCCCATACCCCCCTGTTCACCATGGAAGACATCCTGGCCCTGCTGGAAGCCGAACCCGAACTGGCCCGGTTGCCCCGCCGGGTGCCCCGCAACGAGGGGTACTTGAAATCCCTGGGGCAGGAGGAAGGACCCCATGCCGCGGGTAATTGACCTGCCCAACCTGCGGAACCGCCGACGGGTCTTCCGGGACAGGTACCACGCCGGGCAGGTACTGGCCGAGTTGATTGCCATGGAAGCCGACCGGTGGCCCCGGCCGCTGCTTTTGGCCATCCCCGCCGGCGGGGTGCCCGTAGCCGTGGCCCTGCACGAACGGCTCGGATGGCCCCTGGAACTCGCGGTGGTGAGCAAAATCACGCCTTCGTGGAACCCGGAGATGGGGTACGGCGCCCTGGCCTGGGATGGCACCCTGATGCTCAACGAGGCCCTGGTGGAGCACCTGGGCCTTTCCCCCGCGGAGGTCGAGGCCGATATCCGGCGGACACGGGAGAAAGTTGCCCGCCGCTTGCAGGTACTGCGGGGCGCCCGGCCCCTGCCCGACCTGAGCCAGCACAGCGTGTTCCTGGTGGACGACGGCCTGGCCACGGGCGCGACCATGCAGGTGGCCATCCGGGTGGCCCGGAACGCGGGCGCGGGCCGACTGGCCCTGGCCGTGCCCACCGCGCACCAGACCGCCCTGTGGCATCTGGCCCGCCAGGTCGAGACCGTCTACTGCCCCAACATCCGGGAGGAAACCCCCTACGCGGTGGCCGAAGCCTACCAGACCTGGACCGACCTGGACGACCAGGCCCTGCTGGACTGGCTCGCGCGGGCCGGTCGGGTCGCGTCTTCCCCCAACCCTTGAGCCTTAATGCAAAACCCCCCAAAACCGCTGCCAGGGGGAACAGAGCGTTTCATCTGCTTTTTAGGTTTCCTTCCGCAATCCTGCACCGGGTGTGCTATATTAACAGGAAGCCCCGTAACTTTTTCCGCCGAGGCGATGCCCATGCCGCCTTTGATTCTGTACGTCGAGGACAATCCCGCCAACCGGATGCTCATCCGCCGCTTGTTGAGCGCCGCGGGCTACGACCTGCTGGAAGCCGAGGACGCCCAGGCCATGCGGCGCTTGCTGGAAACCGCGCGTCCGGACCTCATCCTCATGGATCTGCACCTGCCCGGTGTGGACGGCTTCACCCTCATCCAGGAACTGCGCAGCCGTCCGGAGTTCCAGCAGGTGCCCATCATCGCCCTGACCGCGGACGTGCTCCGGGATACGCCGGCCAAATGCTACGAGGCCGGCTGTGATGGCTACATCGCCAAGCCCATCAATACCCGGACCTTTCCCGACCAGGCGCGC
>JALXBY010000243.1 GCA_026991215.1 Anaerolineales bacterium | reverse complement strand
GGTCCGGGGTGTGGAACAGGGAGAGGTCGCGCTGTGGGCGGGCGTTGGCGCTACGCAGGCTCGCGCGCGCCACGGAGCGCGTCTCGAGCAGGGTCTCTCGGATCCTGGTGGGCTTGTCGAGCAGGAAGCCGTGGAGGTCGTCAAGGGCGAGACCTACACCGTAGTCGTAGGCGTTGTCGTAGTACCAGCGCAGGTCCATGGCAGAGCGTCGGGAGGGTGTAGCTCGGTTGCCCGTTGTTGTGGTCTTTGCAGGGTGACCGCAACCCCTGACGTGTGGATTGAGCCCATCGGCTCCGTTGACATCCCCCAGGAGGCCTTTCTTGCTGTTCTGCGATCTGATACTGACAAGAAATGATTCCCGGATCCGGCACCCGCAACACCGCCGGGCTCTACATTCACGTTCCCTTTTGCTCCTTCGGCTGTCCCTACTGTGATTTTGCTGTGTCCCGTCTGAAGTCCGGTGAAGTCCGGGCCTGGGACTGGAAGCAGTCGGGCATCGTGGAAATGAACTGCTTCCTGTGTCACTGGAGCCAGCCCAACAACCAGGCCCGCATCCGCTATCTCAAGGCCGGGAAATTCGCCTGGGCCAACACCGCGACCCTGCTTGGCACGGGCATCGTGGAGGAAACGCCTGAGGGCCTGAGGTACAACCCTGCCGCGTTCCAGCCCGATGGCACCCTGAAGCCGGAGAAACTCGCGGTGCAGGCCCCCAGCGAGGCCCACTGCGCCGCGTGCCACGGCTACGTGCAGACCGACAGGACCAAACCCGTGGTGGCCCCGGTTGGCGACCTGACGGCCTGGGAGACCGCGACCACAGGCCAGGTCTTTTCCGGCGACAAAATCAACGAAAGCGGCATGAACATCCAGGGCAAGGAACGGCTCAACCGAGCCTGGGACATCCACCTGGAGCGGGACCTGACCTGCCGCAACTGCCACTATTCCATCAACAACCCCATCTACCTTCAGAAGGCCGACCAGCCCTCGTACCTGCTCTTCGACCCCCGACGGCCCGATTTCGCGGAGTATCTCTACCGGCCTTCCCACGACTTTGCCCGTGGCCGGAGCGCGCAGTACACCGTCGCGCCCGAATGGCGGGGGAGCATGCGGCGGTGCGAACAGTGCCACAGCATCCAGGCCACCCACAACTGGCTGCCCTACAAGTACCGTCACATGCAGCAGATAGGGTGCGAGACCTGCCACATCCCCAAACTCTACGCCCCCGCGGTGCAACATGTGGACTGGACGGTGCTCACCCCCGAAGGCCAGCCGGTCCGCTCCTGGCGGGGCTTCCAGGGGCAGGATACGGTCCACGACCTGGTGCAGGGCTACCGGCCCGTACTGCTGCCCCGTGAGGAACCCGACGGGCACACCCGGCTCCTGCCCTACAACCTGGTCACCGCGTGGTACTGGGTGTACGGCGACCCGCCCCGGCCCGTGCCCAAATGGGCGCTGGAGCGCCTCTTCTTCACCCAGGAAGGCCAGTACCGGCCGGAAATCGTGCGGCTGCTGGATGCGAACCGGGACGGCCAGTTGAGCCGGGAAGAGATTCGGCTCACGACCCAGGAACAGGTCAAGGCCCTGGCCGCGCGGCTGGCCGAGATGGGCTTCCCCAAGGCCCGCATCATGGGTGAGATTCAGCCCTACAGCATCGCGCACGACGTGGCCGCGGCTGGGTTCGCGACCAAGGAGTGCCAGGCCTGCCACGGACCCGATTCCCGCCTGACGCAACCCATTGCCCTGGCACCCTACGTGCCCGGCGGGGTGGAGCCGGACCTGCGGCTGGGCGCGGACATCCGCTGGCAGGGCACCCTGCGCACCGACGCGGCGGGCCGGCTGTACTTCGTCCCCCAGGTGGAGCACCTGTACATCTTCGGCAAGAGCCGGGTGCCGTGGATCGACTGGCTGGGCCTGGCCGCCATGGTGGGCGTGCTCCTGGGCGTGGCCGTGCACGGCGGCCTGCGCATCTACAGCGCGCGCAAGGGCCTGATGCAAACCCACGAGGTGGCCCTGCGCAAAGTCTACATGTACACCCTGTACGAGCGTATCTGGCACTGGGTCCAGGCCCTGGCCATTCTGCTCCTGCTGCTCACCGGGTTCATCATCCACCGGCCCGAAACCTTGGGGCGCTTCGTGCCTTACCGGTTCCTGGTCTACACCCACAACGCCCTGGCCGTGCTGCTCCTGCTGGATGCTGGCCTGGCCCTGTTCTACCACCTGGCCACGGGCGAAATCCGGCAGTTCCTGCCCCGGCCGCGGGGCTTCTTCCACCAGGCCATTCTCCAGGCCAGGTACTACCTGTACGGCATCTTCCGGGGCGAGCCGCACCCCTTCGAAAAGCGGCCGGACCGCAAACTCAACCCCTTGCAGCAGGCCACGTACTTCGTCCTGCTCAACGTGATGCTGCCCGTGCAAATCGTGACCGGCCTGCTGATGTGGCTGGCCCAGTACCGGCCCGACTGGGTAGACCGCATCGGCGGCCTGCGGGTGCTTGCGCCCATCCACACCCTGTTCGCCTGGCTGTTTGCCGCGTTCATCGTGATGCACATCTACCTGACCACCACCGGTCCCAAGCCCACCACCTTCCTCAAGGCCATGATTACCGGCTGGGAGGAAGTGGAAACCCCGGCGCACGAGACGAGCGAGCACGCACGGGCATGATTCACCCACCGGGGAGGGGCCGCGCGGCCCCGCCCCCCACCCCCTCCCCATGGAGGAAACGGCCATGACGGTGCACGAACAAGCCCTTGCCAGACCCAAGACTCAGGCCCAGGCGAAAACCCAGGCCCAAAGCAAGGCCAAGCCCTACGTCAACGGCTACCTGGGCGGCATCCTGCTGGGGCTGTTGCTCTTCCTGACCTTCTTCCTTTCAGGCAACGGCCTGGGCGCTTCGGGCGGGGTCAACCACCTGCTGGCCTGGGTGCTGGACCTGATTGCCCCCCGCTTTGTGGAAACCCATCCCTACTGGGCCCGCTATGCCGGCGGCACCCTGCGTGCCTGGGATAACTGGGTGGTCTTTATGGTCTTTGGATTGCTCATTGGCGGGTTCGTGTCCTCCAAAATCCACGGCCGCTGGCAGGTGGCGACGAACAAAGGCCCCAAGCTTTCCGCGCGCACCCGCTGGCTCCTGGCCTTCCTGGGCGGCACGCTGATGGGCTACGGCGCACGGCTGGCCCGCGGGTGCACGTCGGGCCAGGCCCTTTCCGGCGGCGCGGTGCTCGCCGCGGGCAGTTGGGCCTTTATGCTCGCGCTCTTTGCCGGCGCGTACCTGTTCGCCTACTTCTTCCGGGACCTGTGGAACTGACGGCATCCCCCATGGAGGTGCGCCATGGCGCCTTTCCCCCTGGACCTCTTCAAGACCCTTGGCCCCTGGGCTTACCTCTATTTCCTGGCCGTGGGCTTTGCCTTTGGGTACATCCTGGAGATTTCCGGGTTCACCGAGTCCCCCATCCTGGCCGCGCAGTTCTACCTGAAGGACTTTCGGGTGCTCAAGGTGATGTTCGGGGCCATCGTGACCGCGTCCATCCTGATTTTCAGCGCGGTGCAACTGGGCCTGTTGGATTACAACGCCATCTGGGTGAACCTGACGTACCTGTGGCCCATGGTTTTGGGAGGCTTCATCATGGGCATCGGATTCATTCTGGGCGGCTTCTGTCCGGGGACGTCCATGGTCGCGGCCGCGTCCGGCCGTATCGATGGGGTCTTCTTCGCCCTGGGTGTGGTCTTCGGGGTCGGGTTGTTCGGCTTCCTGGAACCCCGGTTCCAGAACTTCTGGTTCGATTCCTACTACGGCCGGCTGACCCTGTTCGACCTCTTCCACACCACGCCGGGGGTGATTGTGTTCCTGGTGGTACTGATGGCCTTGGTCGCCTTTGCCCTGGGCGAAGTGGCCGAACGGCACTTTGGCAGGAAAACGGAACGCAAACCGGCCTGGCGCTACGCGGCCGGTGGCATCGCGCTGCTCGCGGGGCTGGTGTTGGCTTTCACTTCCCCCCGCACGCCCATGGAAAAGTGGGAACGCATGGCCCCCCAGATGCAGCCCCTGCTCACCGAACGCAAGGTCTACGTGCATCCGGGCGAAGTGCTGGACACCCTGGCCAACGACAAACTCCGCACCGTGCTCATCGACGTGCGCAGTGAACGGGATTACAACCTCTTCCACCTGAAGGGCGCGTGGCACGTCCCCTTGGAGGAGATTCCCGCGGTCATCCCCAAACTGCTGGATATGACCAACGCACCCAACGTGGTCATCATCGTGATGAGCAACGACGAAGCCCTGGCGACCCAGGCCTGGAAGATGCTCGTGGCTTCCAACGTGCCCAACGTGTACATCCTGGAGGGCGGCATCAACCACTGGCTGGACTACTTCGCGGAGGAAGACGGCGAGGCCATCCAGCCCCTGCAGGTGCCCGCGGGCGCGCAGGAAGTGCTCCGCTGGGACTTCGAATACGCCCTGGGCGACGGCTACAAGGCCGCGTTCCCCGAAGCCCACAAGTACCAGGGCAAGATTCCCTACACGCCCAAAATCGAACTGAAACTCAAGCGCGGCCCCACCTCAGGTGGATGTGGATAGCACGGGGCGCTGAGGGCTGACCCTTAATGAGGACTCCACTGCAAAAACACGGCTGACGCAAGAGCATACCCCCTTATATATGAGGGCGAAAGCGCTGCGTAGCCCAATATACTGGGGTCATTTTTGCAGTGGAGTCTATGGTACAATGAGAAAGCAACTTCTCCCGGAGGAAATAGCAGATGACCACTTCTACAACTGGTGGGTTAGATTTACTGCTTTTTTGTCTATGTATTATCTCGACACTAATTTGGATAGGAA
>JALXBY010000242.1 GCA_026991215.1 Anaerolineales bacterium | reverse complement strand
GGTCGAACACGCGGTGGCCTCGGGGGGGTACTTTTGCGAGGTCAAAGGTCGTCCGTCCCTCACCCCGGCGGAACTGGCCCAACTCGAGGCCTTGATGCGGGACCTGGTGGCCCGGGACCTGCCCATTCACCGGGAGGAAGTGCCCTTGCAGGAGGCCATCCGCTACTTCCAGGAACGGGGCATGGTGGAGAAAGTGCAACTCCTCAAGTACCGCCGCAAACCCTACCTTAGCCTCTATTCCCTGGATGGCTACCGGGACTACCACCACGGGTACATGGTGCCCTCCACCGGGTATCTGCGCTGGTTTGCCCTGGAGCCGGTGGAAGGGGGCTTCATCCTCCGTTTTCCCGAACGCCACGCGCCCACCCGCCTTGGCCCCAGCCGCATGGTCCCCTTGCTGGCCCATACCTTCCGCCAGTATGGAGACTGGTTGGAGCGCCTGGGCCTGGACCATGTGGGCAGCCTCAACGAGGCCATCGACCAGGGCCGCATCCGGGAGGTGGTGCTGGTGGCCGAGGCCTTCCACGAGCAGCAGATTGCCACCATCGCCCAGGCCATTGCCCAGCGGCGGGCGGAGATCGACGTGGTGCTCATCGCCGGCCCTTCCGCGGCCGGGAAGACCACCTTCGCCAAACGCCTGGCCGTGCAACTCCTTACCCTGGGCATCTCCCCTTTTTCCTTGGAGATGGACAACTACTTCGTGGACCGGGAGGACACCCCCCGGGACGCCGAGGGCAACTTCGACTTCGAGCACATCGACGCGCTGGACCGGAAACTCCTGGCCCAGCACGTGCAACGGCTGCTGAAAGGGGAACGGGTCCGGCTCCCCCGCTACAACTTCGTTTCCGGCCGACGCGAGTCGGGGCCTGAAGTGCAACTGCGTCCTGGGCAACTCATCATCATGGAAGGCATCCACGGCCTCAACCCCGATTTGCTGCCCGGCTTCCCCCTGGAGCGCACCTTCCGCATCTTCGTCTCGGCCCTGACCCAACTCAACCTGGACCCCCACAACCGGGTCTCCACGTCGGATACCCGCCTCATCCGCCGCATCGTGCGGGATGCCCGGGAGCGGGGGTACACCGCGCAGCAGACCATCGCCTACTGGCAGCGGGTCCGCCGGGGGGAATCCCGTTGGATTTTCCCCTACCAGGGCCAGGCCGATGCCATGTTCAACTCCGCGCTGGTGTACGAACTCGCGGTGCTCAAGCCTTTAGTGGAACCGTTGCTCCTGCAAATCCCGCCCCGAAGCCCGGAGCGCATTGAGGCCAAGCGTCTGCTGGCCCTGCTGGAGTGGTTCCTGCCCCTCTCTGCGGATGTGGTGCCCGATGACTCCATCCTCCGGGAGTTCGTGGGCGGCTCCATCCTCAAGGCCTTCACCGTGTGGCCCACCCAGTGAGGTGGCGGTCGGCGGGCCGCGGTCAGCCGTCCGCAGTCCGCGGTCGGCAGTCGGCGGACGGCACCACTGTCGGCTAACTGCTAACCGCTAACCGCTAACCGCTAACCGCTCATCACCTCCCCCCAACCCCATACCTCCTCCGGAGGGCGCGCATGTCCATCCTTGAAGAACTCTACGCGGTGCTGCAGGAACGCAAGGCCCACCCTCGACCGGAGTCTTACACTTCCCGCCTGCTGGCCCAGGGGCAGACGCAAATCCTCAAGAAAATTGGGGAGGAAGCCATTGAGGTCCTCCTGGCCGCCCAGTACCAGGATGAGGCCCGCCTGGTCGAGGAACTCGCGGACCTGACCTACCACGTCCTGGTGCTCCTGGTGGCCCGGGGCATCCCGCTGGAGGCGGTCGCGCAGGAACTGCGCAGGAGACGGCGATGAACCGGGTGCTTTTGCTGGACCTGGATGGCGTGCTGGTGGAACCCCGGGGCTACCGGGCCGCCATACGCGAGACCATGGCCTGGTTCTACCGGGCCTGGGGCTGGCGGGCCCCTTTCCCTACCGAGGCGGACATCGCGGCCTTCGAAGCCCGGGGGGTGACCAGCGAGTGGGATATGGTCCCCCTCATGCTGGCCTGGGTAGCGGAGGCCTTTTTGCGGCATCACCCGCCCGAGGACCTGCCGGCCCTGTTCCCGGAAGCCCCTGCCCCGCGCGTGCGGTCCACGGTGTGGCCGCCGCCCTTTCGGGACCTGGTGACCCAGGCCGCGCCCCACTTCGCCCGCCATGAGGAACCGGCCCGGGCCCTCTTTCTGGCCATGCAGGAGGCCCCGGAAGCCACGCCCTTCCCCCGGCTGGCCCGGACGCCCTGGGCCGAGGGGCTGCTGGCCGCCACGCGGGACGTCTACCGCGCGCCAACTACCCAGGTGTTCCAGCATTTCGCCCTGGGCAGCGAGGGGTTCGCCCAGACGTATGGGCTGCCGCCCCGGTTCCCCGCGCCTTCCCTGCTGGCCCAGGAAGACCGGCCTTTGCTTTCTGGCCAGGCCGCGGCCCGGCTGCGGGCCGGGATGCGCGCGGGCCGCTGGCGCCTTGTGGTGTTCACCCGCCGGCCCAGCCGGCCCGAAGCCGCGGGCCTGGGCTACCCGCCCGAGGCAGAACTCGCCCTGGCGCGGGTGGGCCTGCCGGATGTCCCCCTTCTGGGCCAGGGCCACGTGGCCTTTTGGGCCGCGGCCCGGGGACTGCCCTATGAGGCCTACCTGAAGCCCGCGCCGTTCCACGCGCTGGCTGCCCTTTTCCTGGCCTGGGCGCCGGATGCGCTGCCCCTGCAGGCGGTACTGGACGCGGCCTTCCGTTGCCTGATGGCGAACGAGACGCCTCCCGCGTGGCTCCCTCGGCGGATGGAGGTCTGGGTGGTGGAGGATACACCCGTGGGCGTGCAGGCCGCGCGCGGGGCGGCAGGGCACTTGCAGCGCCTGGGCCTGGAGGTGCGGCTTCGGCCCCGTGGGGTGGCTGTCGCGGCCGAAAAGCAACAACGCCTGCGGGAACTGGGCCTGCCCGTGGCAGCCACGCCGGACGAGGCCCTGGCCGAACTGCTTGCGGGCGCGTGATGCGCTTTGGTTTCCATCTTCAAGCCTGGGGGAAGCGAGGATGCCCGTGCCCCCTGCGCTCTGGTTGGTGACGGCAACCCGCCTGGACCCCATCCCCTGGCCGGCCGGGGCCCGGACCCTGGACGATGCCACCCGGCTGCTGCCCGCGGGGCTGTATACCACCTTCCGCACCTTCGACCGCAAACGGCGGGTGCTGGGGCTGCGCCGCCACCTGCGTCGGCTGTACCCTACGCCGGACCTGCAACCCACGCCGGAGCGGGTGCGGGCTGCGCTGCGGCAGGTGCTGGCTGGCTTCCCCGCCGAGGAAGCGCGGGTGCGTCTGGTCATGGTGCCGGGGCAGGGGTGTTACGTGTTGGTGGAACCCCTGCCCGTGCTGCCGGATTGGGTGTACCAGAAAGGGGTGACCACGGTGACCGTGCCGCTGCGCCGTCCCCGGCCCTGGGAAAAGCGGACCGCGTTCATTGCCCAGACCCAGGCGCTGCGGGCCCGGTTGCAGCGGGAAGGCCACTTCGAGGTGCTGCTGGCCGCGTGCGGCCGGCTGCGGGAGGGGATGACCAGCAACTTCTTCTGGGTCCGGGAAGGGCGGCTGCACACGGCCGGCCGCGGTGTGCTCCCTGGAGTGACCCGCCACTACGTCCTTCGTGTAGCCAAAAGACTGGGAATTCCGGTCGTCTACCGGATGCTCCCCTGGACGGAAATTCCCCAAATCGACGAAGCCTTCTTGACCAGCAGTTCCCGGGGCCTGGTGTCCATCGTGCAAATCGACGGGTTGACCGTGGGGGACGGACGCCCCGGCCCTCTAACTCGCCGCCTGGCCGAGGCCTATTTGGACTACGTGTTGCGGGTGGCGGAGCGGATATGAGCGGGAGTTTGCATAAAGTAGGTTCCCAGCAAAAAGGCTACTACAGGGGGCAAGGACGCAGACCCCAAGAACAGTTTTGGCTGTGATGGAACTGCGCCCAAGATTGTTACCACGGCGACCTGTGGGTCGTGGTTATAATGAGGACACAATTTTGGGTTCTATTTTCTTAGCGTCTACAGGCCTTGAGTTCCCGGCAAAAGAGCCAAGTTAAGCCGCAGGGAGATCGATTTATCCGTTTTCCGATGTTTATCGGATTTTATCCTTTTGATGCGTGCATGAAATGTGCGTCGCCGAATTCGGGAACACACGAAGGCGATGATGGAGCAAGACGGATGGCCCGTTTTCGACCCGGTACGGTGCTTTTTGGCAAATACCGCATCGAGCGGCTGTTGGGCCGGGGCGGCTTTGCCGAGGTGTACCTGGCCACGCACCTGCATTTGGATACGCCCCGGGCCCTCAAGGTGCTCACCAAGGGGCGTGGGGTTACGACGGAGGTGTTGAACAAAGTGGCACGGCGCTTCCATCTGGAAGCCCGGCTGGGCGCCCACTTTGCGAAGGAGCCGCACATCGTGCGGGTGTACGACTTCGAATGGGACCGGGAAGCGGGGCTGCTGTGCCTGGTGATGGAGTATTTGCCTGGTGGCTCGTTGAAGGACAGGATCGCCCAGGCCCGCCGTGAAGGTTTGCCTGGGCTGCCTGTGGCCTTCGTGGTGCAGACCGCGTATCATGCGGCCCTGGGGCTGGCCGCGCTGCACCGAGCGGACTTGGTACATCGGGATGTAAAGCCCTCGAATATCCTCTATGACGAGGTGGGGAATGCGAAGATCGCCGACCTGGGAGTGGTGCAGGTACCGCATGGGCTGACGCAGCGGACAGTATTGGGCCCGCAGGCCCCGCGCCATCCAGGGACGCCGGAGTACATGAGCCCGGAGCAGGCCACTACCCGGGACTACCTGCCGCCCGCATCGGACGTCTACAGCCTGGGGGTGACGCTTTTCGAGGCATTGACATTACGGCAATACAAACACCTGCGGTCGGGCACGCGGGTACGGCAGTTGCGGCCAGAAGTACCGACATGGCTGGACGACCTGATTGCCCGGATGCTGGCCAAAGACCCAGAAGTCCGGCCCTGGGATGGCGAGGAGCTGGCCCGGCTGTTGAAGCCGTATGTAGAAGCAGCATCAGCGGAGGAGACCTCGCCGACATTTTCGACCCGTTGGAGCGAAGACGAAGAGGCCACGCAGGTGGTTACGGAAGCGGTGAGACCTGCGCCCCAGCCAGCCTCCGTTTTGCCACCCGTCGAGAAACAGGATACGGCTCCACCGCGTGAGAAGCGGAGCCGACCCAGGACCCCATCCACACCTCGTGGGCGGGGTTTGCCTGTTGGGTGGCTCGTTGGCCTTTTGGGGTTGCTGGTCGCGCTCTTGTTAACCCTGGGATGGGGAGCCGTGCAAATGACCAGAGGGCGCCTGCAGCCGGACAAGACGGCCGGGGCGGCAACGATACCAGGGGGGTCTACCCTAATATCCTCTTTGGCCCCGACGCCTACGCCCTTTGTCGGACCGGTGCTCATGGGTACGCCTTACCCGATGCCTGCAGAATCCATCTCCCCAGAGAACGCGGCAAAGGTGACCCAACTGGCCCGCTGGGGCAAAGGCACCGTAAGCCAGGTAGATTTTTCCCCTGATGGGCGGTTGTTGGCTGTGGCGTCGTCTTTGGGCGTGTACATCTACGATGTGCAGACCCTGGAACAACGGGCTTTTTGGGAAACCTCGGCCTGGGTGAATAGTGTGGCTTTTTCGCCAGATGGGAGGCTTTTGGCTTCGGGGCTGAGTGATGGGACAGTGCATTTGTGGCGAGTAGCCGATGGGACCCTGCTGCGTACCGTGGCAGAACATAAATACGGAGTAAGTAGCGTAGATTTCTCGCCTGGAGGGGGGATTTTGGCCTCGGGCTCATGGGATGGGACGGTACGGCTGTCGCGAGTTGCGGATGGAGCGCTGCTACACACTCTGGAAGGGCATACAGAAGTACTTAGCGTAGACTTCTCACCAGATGGAAGGCTTTTGGCCTCAGGGGCATCAGATGGTGCAGTCCGCCTATGGAAGGTAGCAGATGGGACGCTGCTACGCACTCTGGCGGGGCATACAGCCATGGTACTCAGCGTGGTCTTTTCCCCGAATGGGAAATTTTGGGCCTCGGGGCTGTGGGATGGGACGGTACGGTTGTGGCGGGTGGATGGAACATCACTACATATCTTGAAAGGACATACGCGCCCAGTGTTCAGTGCAGCCTTCTCCCCGGATGGCGCGCTTTTAGCCTCGGGATCAGGGGACAACACGGTGCGTTTATGGCGGGTGCCGGATGGAACGTTGCTACATATTCTGGAGGGCCATACAGACTGGGTACGTAGTGTGACCTTCTCACCGGATGGGCGGCTTTTGGCCGCGGGGTTGGATGATGGAACAATAGTGCTATGGGGCATCGTCCCTTGAGGCATGTTGATTTTTTGCCATACCTTACGGAGGCACACGGATGGCTCGGTTTCGACCCGGTACGGTGCTTTTTGGCAAATACCGCATCGAGCGGCTGTTGGGCCGGGGCGGCTTTGCCGAGGTGTACCTGGCCATCCACCTGCATCTGGATGCGCCCCGGGCCCTCAAGGTCCTGACCAAGGGCAAACGGGTCACTACAGGACTGTTGGAGAAGGTGGCCCAACGTTTTCAACTGGAAGCCCGGCTGGGTGCTCGGTTCGCGGACGTGCCTTACATCGTGCGGGTGTATGACTTCGAGCAGGAACCGGAACGGGGTTTGTTGGTCCTGGTTACCGAATACATGCCGGGCGGTTCTTTGAAGGCACGAATTGAAGAAGCACAAC
Organism: Anaerolineales bacterium; assembly: GCA_026991215.1. GTDB lineage: Bacteria > Chloroflexota > Anaerolineae > Anaerolineales > DRMV01 > S139-71. Next base: position 9,048 of record JALXBY010000242.1, on the reverse strand, counting down.
AGCAAGGCCAGGAAGGACTGCCGGTGGACTTCGTCGTGGCCACGGCCTATAACGTAGCCCTGGGACTGGCAGCACTGCACCGGGCAGGACTGGTCCATCGGGATATCAAGCCCTCGAACATCCTGTACGATGGCCAGGGCCGGGCCAAGGTAGCCGACCTGGGAATCGTACAGCAGCCCCATGGATTGACACAGCGGACGGACCTGGGGGAAACGGCCCCACGACATCCGGGGACGCCGGAGTACATGAGTCCGGAACAGGAGACCACGGTCGGGTATCTGCCGCCCGCATCGGACGTCTACAGCCTGGGGGTGACGCTTTTCGAGGCCCTGACGTTGCGGCACTACAAACACCTGCGGCCGGGCACGCGGGTACGGCAGTTGCGGCCAGAAGTACCGGCATGGCTGGACGACCTGATTGCCCGGATGCTGGCCAAAGACCCAGAAGCCCGGCCCTGGGATGGCGAGGAGCTGGCCCGGCTGTTGAAGCCGTATGTGGAGACATCCCCCCTTGAAAGAGAAGTCGCAACGCCGCAGGTGACGCGGGGCACGACCATCACAGCCCGGGAAACCGAGACGCTGGAAATCGAGCCTGCAACCACAGAGGAGATGCCTCCTGCGGCAGCCGCCCCTGCGTGGCCTTCTGGTCATGCGCCGGCGCGCTCGCGCGACAGGCGGCCTTTTTTCCTGGCCCTCTTTGGGTCCCTGGCCCTTTTGTTGTTTTTCTTAGTGGCTGGTATAGGGATGTTGGCCGGACGGGGAAACGTGGAAACGCAGCGGGGCCTCTTGGCTACATCTTCACCCCTTGTGAACGAGAATAAACGAAGCCAGCAGGTATCACCGACCACCAGGGTGGAGCCAAACAGCCCCGGAATGTCTGTACTGCCAACGGCGACCCAACTCAGTGCATCTGGTACACAAACCCCACTTACACCTCCAACGGCAACGAACACACCCTACCCGCGACCCGGCGTGCCCATCACTGCCGCCAATGCCGAACAGGTGGCCGAACTGACCCGTATGGGCAAGGGGGCCTTGAGTCAGGTCGTGTTCTCACCAGATGGGACGAAGATTGTCGCGGCCTCTGGTCTGGGCATCTATTTCTACGATGCAACGGATTTGTCTTTGCTTGACTTTTGGGAAATGCCTGCCTGGGTAAGCGATGTGGCGTTTTCCCCGGATGGCACGTTGCTCGCGGCGGGTTTGAATGATGGCACGGTGCGGGTATGGCGGGTAGACGATGGGACTCTGGTTCACACACTACAGGGACACGATAATCGTGGATGGGTGTATAGCGTAGCCTTTTCCCCGGATGGGGAGATTCTGGCTGCCGGCGCGTGGGGCGGGGAAATACGCCTGTGGCGGGTCTCGGATGGAACGTTACTGCGAACGCTTTGGGGAAATGGTGTCTGGATTAACATCTTTGCCTTCTCCCCTGATGGGAAATTGCTGGCAGCCGGCGATGGCGGTACAGTGCGGATATGGCGGGTTTCTGATGGGGTATGGCTGTACTCCCTATGGGGGCATACCGCGACGGTGGGGGCGGTGGCCTTTTCCCCGGATGGAAAGTTGGCGGCCACGGGAGGATGGGACCGCACGGTGCGGATCTGGCGGGTGAAAGACGGGGCGACGCTGCAAGTTTTACAGGGGCATACAGATGTAGTGCGCAGCGTGGCCTTTTCCCCGGATGGGGAGGTACTGGCTACGGGTTCGTATGACCGTACGGTGCGGTTGTGGCGGGTACAGGATGGCACGCTGTTGCACACCCTGAAAGGCCACAAGGGCTTGGTACGTAGTGTGGCCTTTTCCCCGGATGGGACCTGGTTGGCCTCTGGTTCTTATGACCATAGCGTACGCCTGTGGCGAGTCTCGGATGGCACGCCTGTTCGTGTGGTAAAGGGGATTGGAGGATGGCTGAACAGTGTGGCGTTTTCCCCCGACGGGGGGATGCTGGCCTCGGGGTCCTGGGACCAAAAGGTGCGGTTATGGCGTGTAACCGACGGCCTGCTGCTGCGGACGCTGGAAGGGCATAGCGACTAGGTGGGCAGCGTAGCCTTCTCGCCCGATGGGTCGTTGCTTGCTTCAGGTGCGGGGGATACGACGATACGCCTGTGGCAGGTCCCGGATGGTACGTTGGTGCGTATCCTCCAGGGGCACGAGGGATGGGTGTACAGTGTGGTCTTCTCCCCCGATGGAAAACTGTTGGCCTCAGGTTCGGCTGATGGAACGATCCGGCTGTGGCGGGTTTCCGATGGCAGTCCCATACGGGTTTTGCGGGGGCATACCGAAGGCGTGAACAGTGTGGCCTTTTCCCCGGATGGCAGGTTGTTGGCCTCAGGTTCGGATGACGACACGATACGGTTGTGGCGGGTCACCGATGGGGCATTGTTGGGGGTATTTAGAGGGCATTCTAATGATGTGGGAGATGTGGCCTTTTCCCCGGATGGGCGGTTGCTGGCTTCGGCTTCGTGGGATGCAACGGTGCGGCTGTGGCGGGTAAGCGATGGGGCCATGTTGCGGGTAATGCCGGAGCATGGCGCCGCGGTGCGCAGCGTCGCCTTTTCTCCTGATGGTTCCCTTTTGGCTTCTGGCTCCTATGACCGTATCGTGCGTCTATGGCAGGTACCAACGGGGAGGTTATTGCGAACCCTGCGGGGACATACGTACTGGGTGCGCAGTGTCACCTTTTCACCGGATGGAACGTTGCTGGCATCGGCAGCAAATGATGGTACCATTCGCTTGTGGGGGATTGCGCCTTGAGGACATAGGTAACATTTTGCCCAATGACAGATTGCTTGTTAGGTAGGGTAGAATATGTGGCCCAAGGGTCTGAATAGTTGTTTGTTTCCTTTGGAAGGCTGTACTTCCGAGGGCCGAGCCAGTGGAGAGGGCTTTGTGAGGATTTCCTGCCTGTAGATGTGCCCCCAGAGCGTATTTTAGGGAAAAAGTCGGGGGTAGGGGGAATTACACATATTACCAGGAATTCAGAACAGGGAGCTCTTCTTTGTTTGGCGAATGAGAGTGGGTTTTCACGGCCTTCACTCAGGTGAAAGCGTCCTTGTAGTCACCTTGTATGTTACAATCGGTATATCTCCCAAGCCTTCTACAAAATTGCCTGCGCAAAGTGGGGAAGCCTTGTTTCTACGAACACCCAGGAGGCCTGTGCCTATGAAACAGGATACCGTCCTCTTCCGGGCCCGCCGACCTTTTGGACGCACCGCGGTTTACGTGCCCCACGAACTCCCTGAGAAGGAAATTCCCTGGCCTAAACTTCGCCCTCTACCTAATCCGCCTTCAAAAATATCGTGGTGGTATCTGGCCCCTATGGTTGGTATGGGAGTGTTACCCTTTCTGGGTAATCTCTTTTCAGTACTGGCTGGCGATCAACCTTTCCGCTGGACGTCGCTCCTTCAGCCTTTGCTTGCTGCATTAGGTCTTAGCGTGCTTTTGCCTTTTTTTCAATGGTTTGGTTACCGAGTTCAAATGAAACAATACAAAGCCGAAATGCAGGCCCGCCGGGAGGAGTTCCTGGGGGAATTGAAACGGACGGTCCAGTTTGTGCACCGGTTGGCTGCCCAACAGCGCAAGGCTCTCAACAACCGTTACCCGCCCGCGGGCAAGGTGCTCAAGATCGCCCTGAACCCCAAGGCCCGTCGCAAGCGGCTCTGGGCCCGGGAACCGGATGTGGAGGACTTCTTGGCCTTGCGTATTGGTACCGGCGAAGGCCCGGCCTTCTTTCATTTCGCTAACCCGCCTTCTTTCAGCCATGAAGATGAGGACCTGGAACAGGAGGTCCTGCGGGTCATTCGGGAGTGGAAAAAGGTACCTGGGCTGCCGGTGGTGCTGCCCTTGACGCGGGTTGGCAGCGTGTTGATCCGTGGGGAAAAGCAGATGACCTATGGCCTCCTCTACCGGTTGATTGCCGACATCGCGGTGCACCATTCCCCGCGCGTGGTCCGGGTCGGGGTGATTACCACCGATATCCGTCGCGGCCAACGCTATTGGGGCTGGATGAAATGGCTCCCCCATACCGGAACGCTGGAGGGATTGCAGCCACCGCTGCTGGCCTTCAGCCCTTCCGAGGGCGCGCGCTTGTTGGATGGCCTCGCCCGGCGTTTGGAACGCTTGAAGCAGAAGGAAGCAGGCCCTTCAGAAGCCCTCCAGGATGAAGGCCGGGAGGCCGTGGTCTTGATTTTCGACGAAGAGGGGGCCTTACGGCGGACTCGAACCGTTGCCCAGTTGGTGGAATACGGCCCCCAGGTTGGGGTGTACTGCATCTTCCTGGGGGGTACCGTCCATGGGGTGCGGGCGGAAATCCGTGTGGAGCCTTCCGGCACCTTCCGCTACCGGGCCGAACTCCGCAACCCGGATGACCTCCGAAAGGAACACACCATTGTGCGCCAGAAAGGCGAGGTTGAAACCCTTTCGGCAGAAAAGATGGAAGCCCTGGCCCGCACCCTGGCCAGCCTGGAGCCGCCAGAGCCCATGTCCTCCACCGCGTTGTTGCCCAACAAGGTCCCCCTGGCCGACCTGCTCATGCGGGTGTTCGCCGATGTAGAAGAGGAACTGGCATCCATCGGGGCCGGCGAGAAGGCGGGGGAGCAGGAGGGCAACTTCAAATCCGCCTTTGAAATTTTGGGCCGGGAACCGCTGGAGCAGTTGTGGAAGTGGTTTGGCACCCTGTACGAACCAGGGGCCGAGACCAGTGGGGTTGCTTCCCGCCTGATGCGTCGGTTTTTGCACTTCCCCATTGGCCTCACGGTGCAAAAGGGCCGCCTGCAGCCGATTTACCTCAATGTGCTTCCCGAAGGAAGTCGCTGGGATGGTTTCGCCGCGTATCATTCCATCCTCATCGGCCCCACAGGCAGCGGCAAGAGCGAGTTTTTGAAGTCGCTGATTTGGGGCGCGGCCTATCAGTATCCGCCCAATATGCTAAACATTTTCTTCATCGACTTCAAAGGCGGTTCCGCCCTGGAGGACCTGAAGTATCGGGATAAGGAGGGCAAAGAGGAGGAACTGCCCCATCTGGTCGGTGTGGTGACCAATCCAGGGACGACCGACCCCACGTTGGACGGCCAGGCCATCTCGCGGCGGGGGATTTACGCAATACGTCTGGAGCTGGAGCGTCGCCAGAACCTGATTACGAAACTGGGGAAATCCAAGGACATTTGGGAGTACAACGACAAGGTCTTGGCGGCCCGGGAAGGCCGGGCCGATGTGGATCCGAATCTGGCTGAGCTGCCGCTGCTGCCCCACCTGCTCATCATTCTGGATGAGTTCAGCGAGGCCCTTCACAACTACCCTGAGTTGGAGGAAATTCTGGACGCCCTGGCCCGCCTGGGCCGCAGCTGGGGGATGTATCTGATTCTGGCCAACCAGCGTTACACCCGCATGGAAAAACTGGAAGCCAACGTGGGCTGGCGCATTGCCCTGCGCATGAACGAGCGGGAACTGCGGGACTTCCTGCACCCGGGGTTGGCTGGTTTGAATCAGGTGGGGCGTGGGTACGTCCACTGTGTTCCCCATGAGGAGACGCATATCTTCCAGGCCGCCTATGGTGGCGAACCCCTGTACGAGGGGGATGCGAAAGAAGAACGGTTTGCCGTTTACGAACTGGGCCCCGCCGGGCGGGAGAAAACCCCGCTGTTCATCTCCACCGATGGTGCCTCGCGCAACGGCGATGGCAGCCAGGCCCCCCGGAACACCCAGGGGAAGTTCCTCACCCAGATGATTTGCCGCCTGGCCAGGGAACACCCCCGTTTCGCACCGCCCCGTAAGGTCTACCTGGAACCGCTTCCGTCCCGGATTGACCTTTCCCAGGTCTTTGCCCGTTATGTGGAGGGCACAGGACGGTATCCCCGTTTCGATGGTGCCCAATGGCGCACCGATGGGGCAAACCCGCCGCTGGAGGCCCCCTTTGCCCTCATCGACAACTTCCAGACCGTGCAGCATGATGTGTTATCCTTTGACTTCAACCAGGGCGCCGGGCACCTGTGGGTTCTGGGCGTGACCGGCAGTGGCCGGGAGGACGTGGTCGAGGCCCTGGTGCTTTCCCTGGCCCACCTGTACACGCCCGAGGAATTGTGGATTTATATTCTGGATTTCAGCGACGGCCGGCGGTTGCGGCCTTTGGTGCAGCTGCCCCACGTGGGGGGCCACGTGTTGGCTTCGGAACAGGAACGGATGCAGCGCCTCTTCCGGCTGTGGTCCGAGGAATTTGCCCAGCGGCGGGCGCGGCCTGATGTGCAGCGTCCCCGCTGGCTGTGGGTCATCCATAACTTCCACCGTCGTGAGCTCATGAACATGGAAGAAGACGAGGGCCTTCACCTGATTGAACAGTTGATTAAGAACGGCGGCAAACTGGGCCTGCACCTGCTGATTACGTCCATCCAGGCCAATGCCTTGCGGGATGAAGAGGCCGCGAACCTGCGTCCCCGCTTGTTGTTGAACATGGGCCAGCGGGACCACTTCTACGACGCGGGCCTGCGCCGTGGTGCCCTGTACAACCTCACCCGCAAGGTGCCGGGCCGGGGGTTGTGGCTGGAGCAAATCGGCGCGGAAGGCCGGGAGGTGCAGACCGCCCAATGGCCGGATTGGCAGGAACGGGCCCGGGCCATGGATGAAGCATGGCAAGGCCTCCGGCCGCCCGAGATCCCCGAGATGCCTGCCTGCCTGCCGTGGCCCCAGTGGGAGCAACTGGTCCAGGCGCGGACGCCGGAGCACCCGCCCTTCCCCGTGGGCCTGGATTACGACATGAACCCCATCCATACGGACCTGGACCCCAACGCGGCCCAGTGGTTGGTCCTGGGCCCGGTGGCCAGTGGCAAGACGCACTTCCTTATGCTGTGGGCCCGGGCCGCCTTGCGTGGGCAGCATGCCGAAAACGGTGCAAGGCCCACGGCCAGCTGGCAGGTGTGGTACCTGGCCACCAAGGTGCCGCCGCTGGACTGGCAACCCCAGGGGCCGGACTTCCATTTCGTGGCCTCGACCGATGAAAGCGACCTGGCCGAAGGATGGCGCACCCTGGCCCAGAGGCTCCAGGAGGCCGACGAAAACGCCCGTTTCCTGCTCCTGGTTGACGATGCGGAACGGGTGTTGCCTGCCTGCCCCGCGGACACGGCCGAACCCATCGCCGAGGCCATCCAAAAGGGTCGTCTGGTCTGGGTGGTGGCCTTCCGGTCTTCGACTACGATGACCAATACGGCTTCCAAACTGTTCAGCCATCCCTTCCAGGACATGGTGCGCCGGCTGCCGGAAGAACGATTGGGTATGCTGTTGCGTTTCGATAGCGACGTCCTCGGCGCTTTCAACATTATGCCGCGTGCTTTGCCCCGCACCTGGCGGGCCGCCTGGCAGGGGAAGCCCGTGGGCCGGGCCCTGTTCGTCATGCGGGATACGCGGCGGTTGGTACAGATCCCCTTCCTGGGCGAATGCCTCCAGTAAGGGCTTGCTGGCCCCTCTGAACCCGACCCGAAGGTGGTCTTCGAGGAAAAACCATGCACTACGTTGCCGTCACCCTGGAGGTGCTGCTGCCCCATCTGTCTTCGCCGTTGGTCCTGGATCTGGACATCCCCTGGATGATGCCGGTATCCCTTTTCCTCCATGAGGCGTTGCCGGAAATCCTGGCCAAGAAGCATGTGCATTTCAGGAGTGGGCAGCAAGTGGGGCATTGGTTTCTCTTCCGTCTGCTTGGGAGCCATGCGCTCCCCGTGTTGACCCATACGTTTCGTGGCGCGGGGATTAGCGATGGGGAGCGCTTGCGAGTGGAACGGCGTACGACTTTGTGGCCGCCGTATCGCTTCTACCTGGAGCAGCGATTGAGCGAGGGCGCCCAAGGGGACGAGGACACCATGGTCGTGGAACGCATCTACCTGGCTCTGCCCCGCATCCTCCTGGGGCGTTCCGATGAACGGCGCAAGCATTTCGTGGATGTGGACTTGCGTTTCTTCCCTTATGGCCGGCAGGTTTCCCGCCGCCACGCGGAGATTCGTTATCAAAACGGTGGGTTCCTGATTCGGGACCTGGGGAGCACCAACGGAACCTGGCTCAACGGTCACCGCCTGCCGGCCAAACGGGCGTACCCGTTGCGTCCTGGAGACTGGGTTTCCTTTGGCAAGAGCCTGCATTTCGAGTTCAAAGAGGAGCAGGAGGGCCATGATTAGCCGGTCTGTACGCCGCAGGGCCGCTTACAGGTACCCTGGGCCCAGATTTGGGCTTTTCCTGTTGCTTTTGGGTATGGCGGCCATAGCCGCCTGGATGCCCCGGGCGGTGGCTTTGGAGAACACGCTGGTCTTGCATCAGCTGGTACTTCAAGCGGTCACCCCGGAGGGCCAGGGGAGGTTTCTTCTGTTCTTCAGCCGATTAGGGCAAAAAGGGCAGGTACAAAAACCGGTCCAGAGGATAGATAAGTACAAACTGACCATCAATGGGCAGGACGTCAGCCCGGAGCGAGTGTTCGAGGCCCGCGAGCAGCCGGCTGAGCTCCTGGTTCTGGTGGATACGGGACGGGATGTCCGGGGGTTTGAGCAGCAGATTCGAGTGGCTTTGGAGAGAGAACTGCCCAACTTCCCGCAAACAGTCCGGGTAGCCCTCTGGAACTTTGATGAAGCGGCCCCGTGGCCGTTGACCTCTGGCTTCCTGGCGCCAAAGGAGGCCGAGCAGGCGGTGCAGCATCTGAGCTTCGCGCCCGAGCGGGGGGCCTGTGTGTATCAGGCCCTGTACCAGGCGTTGGAGGCCTTTGAGGCGGAGGGAACCAGCCAGGTTCCGCGCATGGTCCTTCTTGTTTCCCCCGGCCTGGACCGTAACGCGGGCGGCGGGCCTTGTAGCCAGGTGGGTACATGGGAGGTTCAAGAGCGGGCCCGGCGCCTTGGGGTCCCCTTGTTCTGGGTCGTTGTGGGTGACCGCGACGACCCCAACCTGGCGACCCTGATCGAAGAAAGCGGTGGCCTCGTTTTTCTTCAAAGTCCACAGACGATTGTACACAAGCGGCTCCAGGCCTTCAGGCAGATGCTGGAGAATCAGATGGCTTTGGCGTTTGTGTATCCTTATC
>JALXBY010000241.1 GCA_026991215.1 Anaerolineales bacterium | reverse complement strand
CTGGATGTCAGCCAGCGGCTGCACTGGCTGTTCGGCCTGGCCGCCACCCTCCTGGGCGTGTTCCGGGGGAACGGCCCATAACCTACCGGAGAACCGGCCATGACGACCTGGCTGCTCATGCTGGATGCGTTCCTCCTGCAATGGCTGAACCGGTGGGTTGCCCAAAGCCCCGCGACGTTCACCGCCGCACTGCGGCTTTCGGAACGCGCGGCCTGGGTGCTGGCGGGGCTGCTTTTGGTCTGGCTGTGGTTTTCGGGGGATGAAGGGCTGGTGCCCTACCGCAGCCCCTACACCCAATGGCAGGCCCGCCGGCGGGTGCTTACGGTACTGGCCGCGTTGGGGGTTGGCTTTCTGCTTTCCCGGCTCATCCAAACGGTGTACCCCCGGCCCCGGCCTTTGGTCGTGATGCCGCTACAGGTGCCGGTCCTCCCCCAGGTGTGGGATGCGGTCCGGCAGGCCATGCAGGGCCAGGGCGCGTTCCCCAGCGACCATGCCGTCATGTTCGCGACCGTGGTCCTGGGAGTCATGAGCCTGGCCCGGTGGCAGGGCCTGGTCGCGGGCCTGGTGGCGGTGTACTTCGCCGCGCTGCGGGTGGGCCTGGGCTTCCACTGGCCCAGCGACGTCCTGGGAGGCGCAGCCCTGGCCGCCGCGGTCCTGGCTGCTGCCCTTTTCCTGGAACGGCGCTGGCCCCGGCCCTGGGACTGGGTCGTCGCGGGCTTCTACCGTCACCCGAAAATCGCCTACCCGCTGGCCTTCCTGGGCCTCTACGATTTCACCCACAAATTCCAGCACCTCCTGGGGGTGGTCGCATGGTTCCTGGCCCGATGAACACGTGGTACGCGCCGCCCCCAAAATGGCTGGACCGGCTGCTCCGGCCCTGGCTGCCCAGGGACCCGCGGGAACGCTTTCGGCTGCGGGTGTGGGTCTTCCGGGTGCTGGCCGTGGCCACCCTGATACTGGGGATGCATTATTTCATCTTCCGGTACACCCGTACGGTCAACGTCGCCGCGCTGTGGTTCGCGCTGCCCCTCCTGCTGGCCGAAACGTATTCGTTCATCGGCACCTGGCTCTTCGTGATGACCCTGTGGAAACCCACCTGGCGCACGCCTCCGCCGCCGCCCCAGGGGGCCGCGGTGGACGTGTTCATCACCACCTACGACGAACCCCTGGAAATCATCGAAGCCACGGCCCAGGCCGCGGTGAACATCCGCTACCCCCACCGCACGTACATCCTCGACGACGGCAACCGGCCGGAAGTGCGCGCCCTGGCCCAACGCCTGGGCTGCGGTTACATCACCCGCGGGCCAGAATGGGAAGGCAAGCCCCGGCACGCCAAGGCCGGCAACATCAACAACGCGCTCATGCAAACCTCGGGGGAGTTCATCCTGTTCCTGGATGCAGACCAAATCCCCGCGCCCCACATCCTGGACCGCACCCTGGGCTACTTCCGGGACCCACAAGTCGCGTTCGTGCAAACGCCCCAGTTCTTCTACAACGTGCCTGAAGACGACCCCTTCGGCAGCCAGGCCCCCCTGTTCTACGGGCCGATTCAACAGGGCAAGGATGGCTGGAATGCCGCTTTCTTCTGCGGCACCAACGCGGTCTTCCGGCGGGAAGCCCTGATGCACCTGGGCGTGCTCCGGTACGTCCGGCTGGTGGAAGCCAGGGTGCTGGCCGCGCTGGGCCGTGTGGCCATGGACCTGCGCCTGGGCCGGCGGCCTATTCCCCGCCGCTACCGGCGGTATGCCCGGCGGGTGGCCCAGGCCGCCGAAACCGCGCTGGCCGCGCTGCGCCGCCGCGAACCCCTGGCCCAGGTCCTGAACCAGTTCAACGCCACGATCGAGGCCCTGCGGCGGGAAATCGTGCTGGGCGACCTGCGGGACATCGTGCGCACCCTGGCGGAAATCGAGGCCCTGGATACCGCGCGGCAGCCCCAGCGGGCACCCGTCGAAGCCCTGGCCCATCCACGATGGGCCGGCGCCCACGTCGCCCAGGTCCAGGTGATGCGGGACGTGCGCCTGGCCATCGAACAGGGCATGACCGCCCTGGCCGAACGGCTGGCCCGGTTCGCGCCCCCGCCGGCCCAGGCCCTGGGCCTGGACGAGGAAACGGAACGCCTGCTGGCCCTGGAACTGGGCGAGGCCCTGGAGGTCAACCCGGTGGATACCCTCACCGTGACCGAGGACATGGCCACCTCTCTCCAACTCCACGCCCTGGGCTGGAAATCCGTGTTCCATCCGGAAATCCTGGCCTATGGCCGCGCGCCGGAGGACCTGGGCAGCGCGCTCAAGCAGCGCTTCCGCTGGGCCGTGGGCACCCTGCAGGTCTTCCTCCACTACAACCCCCTGACCTACCCCGGCCTGACCTGGGGGCAGCGGCTCCAGTACTTCATGACCATTTACAGTTACTTTTCGGGCTTCGCGACCCTGGTTTACCTGCTTTCCCCGGTCGTCTACCTGCTGACTGGCATCCCGCCGGTGACCTCCTTCACCGGCGAGTTTCTGCTGCGCCTGGCGCCCTACCTGGCCATGAACTGGCTGATGTTCTACGTGGCCGCGTGGGGCCGTCGCACCCTGCGGGGGGAACAGTACAACCTGGCCCTGTTCCCGGTCTGGATTCAGGCCGCGCTCACCGTGTTCGGCGGCCGACGGGTGCGCTTTCAGGTCACCCCCAAGACCCGACGGGAAGGGGTCTACCTGCACCTGGTGTGGCCCCAGTTGACGGTGCTGGTGCTGCTGGTGCTGAGCAGCCTGTACGCGGTCCTTGCCCTGGCCCTGGGTTGGCGCCACGATACGACCGGCGTCCTGGTCAACCTGGCCTGGGCCGTTTACGACATCTTCATGCTGCACGTCATCGTACGGGCCGCGCTGTACCGACCGAAGCCCGCCGACCGCCGACTGCCGACGGCCGACGGCCGCCCGCGGGCTGCGCCATGGTACGATTGTTTCGCCTTGCCGGAACCCCTGCCGGAGGTGAGGCGATGACCATCCCCGAATGGCTGCGTGAAGCCTACCGCCGCTGGGAAGAAAACGTCTTGAAACCCTTCCTCCAGAAGCGGCCCGAACGCAAGCCCCAGTTCACCACCCTCTCGGACATCCCCGTGCCCCGGTTCCTCGTACCCCAGCAGGAGGACCCTGCGTACCTGAAGAAACTGGGCTTCCCCGGCGAGTACCCCTTCACCCGCGGGGTCTACCCCACCATGTACCGGGGCCGGCTGTGGACCATGCGGCAGTACGCGGGCTACGGCACCGCGGAGGAGACCAACCGCCGCTTCCGCTACCTTCTGGAACAGGGCCAGACCGGGCTTTCCGTGGCCTTCGACCTGCCCACCCAACTGGGCTACGACGCGGACCACCCCCTGGCCCGGGGCGAGGTGGGCCGCGTGGGGGTCTCCATCTCCTCCATCGAGGACATGGAACGGCTGTTCGACGGCATCCCCCTGGACAAAGTCTCCACCAGCATGACCATCAACGCGCCCGCGGCCATCATCTGGGCCATGTACATCGCGGTGGCCCGGCGGCGGGGCATCGAACCGAAGCAACTGCGGGGCACCATTCAAAACGACATCCTCAAGGAGTACATCGCGCGCGGGACCTACATCTTCCCGCCCCGGCCCTCCATGCGTCTGATTACGGATACCTTCCGCTTTGGCGCACGTGAGGTGCCCAAGTGGAACCCCATCAGCATCTCCGGCTACCACATCCGGGAGGCCGGCTCCACCGCGGTACAGGAAGTGGCCTTCACCTTAGCAAACGCCATGACCTACGTGCAGGCCGCCATCGACGCGGGCCTGGACGTGGACGCGTTCGCGCCCCGGCTCTCCTTCTTCTTCAACGCGCACAACAACTTCTTCGAGGAAATCGCGAAGTTCCGGGCCGCGCGGCGCATCTGGGCCAAAATCATGCGGGAAAAATTCGGCGCGAAGAACCCGGCCTCCTGGCGGCTGCGCTTCCACACCCAGACCGCAGGCTCCGCGCTGACCGCGCAGCAGCCGGAGAACAACATCGTGCGGGTGACCCTGCAGGCCCTGGCCGCAGTGCTGGGCGGGACCCAATCCCTGCACACCAACGCGATGGACGAGGCCCTGAGCCTGCCCACGGAGAAATCCGCGCGCATCGCGCTGCGCACCCAGCAAATCATCGCGTACGAAAGCGGCGTGGCGGATACCGTGGACCCCCTGGCCGGTTCCTACTACGTGGAATACCTCACCGACGAAATCGAGCGCCGGGTGTGGACCTACTTCCGCCGCATCGAGGAATGGGGCGGCGTGCTCACGGCCATCGAAAAGGGCTACATCCAGCAGGAAATCCACGAGGCCGCATACCGCTACCAGCAGGCCGTGGAGCGGGGCGAGCAAATCATCGTGGGCGTGAACGCGTTCCAAATCGAGGAAGACGCGCCCGACGTGGACATCCTCAAGGTGGACCCCGCGCTGGAGGAAGCCCAGCGGCAGCGGCTGGCTGCGCTGCGGGCCAGGCGGGATGGTCAAAAGGTCAGCGAACTGCTCACCCACATCGAAAAGGCCGCGCGCGACCCCCAGGCCGAACTCATGCCCCTGTTCATCGAAGCCGTAGACGCCTACGTGACCTTAGGGGAAATCTGCGACGTGCTGCGCCGCGTCTGGGGCGAGTACCACCCCCGGTTCTGAGATGGCGCGCAGGGTTCGGGTGCATGCAAATGTTGCCGAAGGGGGAAAGAAAAAGAGAGGCTCCTAACGCTGATCCTTTATCACAAGTGGTGAGGAAGATTGTCCTGGAGGTTGGGGAGTGTACTCAGGAAAAGGCGAGCCCCTTGCGCCAGGTCTGCGACGTATTTCCAACCCCGCCACAGGACACGCCATCCC